>JAJBVT010000032.1:7810-13962 GCA_020859685.1 Rikenellaceae bacterium | reverse complement strand
CATATAAATATGTCATTCTGAGCGATAGCGAAGAATCTTCCTTAAACATTGAGTGTGCTACTCCAAAAGAAGATCCTTCGTCACTACGTTCCCCAGAATGACAGTTTATAGGCACACTCCTTACGGCGCATTCGGGACAAGGTTCTTTCTATAAATGCCTGCCGCACGGCAGGCATGCGGCCCGCCGGGAGCGGGGTGGCGGGCCGCATATAAAGATGTCATTCTGAGCGATAGCGAAGAATCATACTTGAATAATTGAGTTGTGCTACTCCAAAAGAAGATCCTTCGTCATTCCACTCCTCAGGATGACATTTTTTCTTATATTTCCCCGTCGCCTAACCGCTTCTCGGGATGACATAACCAACGGAAGATCTTCGTAGTCTCACGGCTCCCCGACATGTCGGCTAATCCCTAAAAATACTCCTGCCGGTAACGGTACGACGTGCGGAGGGACTCGAAATCCTCCGGGCGGGCTTTCAGACGGGCGGATTCGGCGGCGATATCGAAATACGCCGGAACGGTCTCCCGCATCTCGTCCCAGCCGATGGCACGCGGTACGGTCTTCTGAACCTCCGTGTAAGGATACCAGTCGTCGAGCGGGAAGCCGAAGAAGCGTGACAGGGCGGTCACCGACATTGCCGTCGCGTTGGCCTTGCCCTGAGCCGTGTAACCGGCTATATGGGGGGTGGCGAGCAGGGCGCAACGCAACAGGGCCGGGTCGATATCCGGCTCATGCTCCCACGTATCGACAACGGCCGAGCACCTGTCGGCGGTGACCGCCCCTACGAGCGCCCGCGTATCCACCACCTCGCCCCGTGAGGCGTTCAGAATCAGGGTACCGGGCCGGACCATCCCGAAAAACTCCTCCCCGGCCAGATGAAAGGTGGCATCCGGACCGTCCAGAGTAAGCGGGGTATGGAAAGTTATTATATCGCATCGACGGGCGATTTCGGCCAGCGGAACGTACCCCTCTCCGGCCGGTACGGGAAGGCCCGCCCTGCGGCGGGGCGGGTCGCAGCAGAGCACCCGGAACCCCCATAACCCCCCGTAAACGGCCGACAGCGAGCCTACGTTACCCGCTCCCACGACCCCGAGGGTCCTCTCGCCGGGCCTCCACTCCTGTATCGCCGAAGCGTAGGCCAGCGCCGCCCCGAACCATTGCAGCACTCCGCGGGCGTTGCACCCGGCGGCGGTGGAGATGCGGATACCGGCCCGGCGGCAGAACTCCGTGTCTATATGGTCGTAACCGATTGTGGCAGTTGCTATAACCCTGACACGGGAACCGGCCAACAGGGCCGCGTCGCACCGGGTCCGGGTGCGGACCATCAGGGCGTCGGCGTCCCGTACGTCCCGCGGACCTATCGCCCGGCCGTCGATATAGGCCACCTCGCAAAAGGGCTCCAGAACGCCTTTCACATAGGGTATTGCATCGTCTATTACTATTTTAACCATTCCTAACTCGAAAAGCCGGATGCCGCAACCAGGCCCGACCTGTTTTCTCCCTCCGGCGGCTTTATGTTCGTACCCGCACGGCCCCGTTACGATACCGGCCTTACTGAAAACAGCGGATTATCCCGCAAGTATATACAAAAAAGGGTAGCTTTTAAAACCGGCGGCCCTGAAGGTGATGTAAAATCCGTGCCTATACATACCGGCAAGGGTATAAATACCCATCCGTTCCGCACGCTTGCGTCGCGGCCGCAACCGGGGAATAGGCTCCGAAATCGCCCGGCCGGATTTAGCCGACGGCGAAATCCGAATAGGATACCCGGGGCTACTGCCTGAAATAGACATGGTTACGGACCTGAAAATAAAAAACTCCTGCGGTAACTCACGTCACGGCAGGGGCACCCAACTTAATGTATTGATTATGAAAAAAACTATAACCTCCGACTTGTCGCCTATACCGGCCGGAAGTCACATATATAACGCATTCGGTCGTTTTTATATTGTATCGGATTATGAAATATGGGCGGAAATATAGGAATTTTTTATTCTTATTACGCAACCCCGTCGAAAGGCGTAATACCGGCTCCGGGAATACCCACCGGTCGGTACCCGTGCGGGAGCCTTGCGGACCGGATTCGGGACCATTTCCGGTAAATCGGCCCGGAGAGGGTTCGGTAACCGGCTACCGGACCATAAAATGCGCCACGGCGTTATAACGCAAAAACGGTTAAACTTATTATTTTTGCTACCTAAAACCATCGAATATGGACCTGTCGGACTTCGACCCCAACGGCACGGGGCAGGACAACGGTAACTATTTCGGCCTGCCGTTCACCCCGGAGGAGGCGGCGCTGGTGCTCCTGTCCGTACCGTGGGACGTTACCGCATCCTATGCGGATGGTACGAGATTCGGCCCGGACGCAATCATAGGCGCCTCCACCCAGCTCGACCTACACGACCCCGTATCGCCCGGTGCGTGGCGCCGCGGCATCGGCACCGCGGGTATCGATTACGGTATTCAGGAGAAGAGCCAGTTCCTGCGCGAGGATGCACGCAAGGTGATGAAACACCTCGAAAAAGGGGGCCGGGTGGCGGACGATTACGTCCAGAAACGGACCGAAAGGATTAATGCGGCATCCCGGGAACTGAACCGTTATGTTCACGACAGCAGCGCCGTGTGGCTCGACCGCGGCAAGACGGTAGGCCTGGTGGGCGGCGACCACAGCACCCCGCTGGGGCTTATCGAGGCGCTGGGCGAACGTTACGGCTCGGTTTCGGTTCTCCATATCGACGCCCATGCCGATTTGAGGGCCGATTACGAGGGGTTCGAATTTTCGCACGCCTCCATAATGTATAACGTATCGGAGCGTGTTCCGTCGGTGGATGCCATCGTGCAGGTGGGCGTACGGGACCAGTGCGACGAGGAGGCCGCCCGTGCCGCCGGGAACCCGCGAATCAGGCAGTTCGGCGGCTGGGAGCTGTCTGTCAACCGGTTTTGCGGTATGACGTGGGACGAGCAGTGCCGCCATATCGTGGAGCACCTCGGCGAGAATGTATATGTAAGTTTCGATATCGACGGGCTGGACCCCGGCAACGCGCCCCATACGGGGACCCCGGTTCCGGGCGGGCTGTCGTTCGACGAAGCGGTATACCTTATAGATATGGCCGTCCGGGGCGGAAGGCGCCTCGTGGGGTTCGACCTGTGCGAGGTGTCGCCCGGCAGGGACGGCGAGTGGGACGGCAACGTGGGGGCGCGGATACTCTTCAAACTGTGCGGTATTGCGCTTCGTACCTGACGGGGCCTGGGGGATGGCAGTGACAGCGAGTGGGCCGGAGGACCTGACGGGGCCGGTGACGGCAGGGACGGCAAGACCGGACGGCACCCCCGGTGGCGCGGAAAAATGGCGGACCCGGGACGAATCCTCCGCTGAGCACCCCAGGAGCGGCTCCGGGAAGGCTTCTCAAAAAAAGAGTAATATACATTTTCACACTTAGGTTAAATGTGCGGCTCCATTGAAGTCATGTGGCTCTCCGGGGCGGAAACAGCAGGGCCGGAGGGCGGGCCAAAGGGACGGTAAGGCCGGAAGGGCAGGACCGAAGGGCGGGGCCGAAGGGACTAAAGGGGCCGGAAACGGCAGGGCCGGAAGGGCACGGCCGAAGGGCGGGCCGCTGAAACAAGTCGTAAGATTGGAACAAGTTACCGAATAAAAACCGATAAAGACCCGATATGATGGCAAAACGAAGCAGGAGATACCGCAGGGCCAAAACATGGTATCTGCTAACAAGGCACGGCAACAACTTTCTCGGCAGCCAGTGGGGCGGCGGGGCTCTGCTCGTACTCTTTTCGGTCATCGCTTTGGTGCTGGCGAATCTGGGCGCCACCAAACACTTTTACCATGAGCTGCTCGGAACCGAAATCGGGGTGCATATCAACAACTTCCGCCTGTTTATAACCTTCGAGGAGTGGGTTAACGACGCCCTGATGGCGGTCTTTTTCTTCGTGGTGGGGCTGGAGATAAAACGCGAAATTATCGCCGGGGAGCTATCGAGCGTAAAGCACGCCACCCTGCCGGCCGTGGCCGCGCTGGGGGGAATGATCGTACCGGCCCTTATCTACTTCCTTATCAACCACGGGAGCGAGTTCTAGGCGGGATGGGGGGTGCCGATGGCGACCGATATCGCATTCGCAATCGGAGTGCTGTCGCTGCTCGGGAAACGGGTCCCCATATCGCTCAAAATATTTCTTACCGCCCTCGCCATCGTCGACGATCTGGGGGCCATCCTCGTAATAGCAATATTCTACACCTCTTCCATCGATTTCGTGATGCTCCTGTCGGGCCTCGCGGTGCTGGGCCTGATGTTCTTTATGAATTTCCGGGGCGTCAAGAGGTCGCTGCTCTACCTGATACCGGGCATCACGGTCTGGTACCTGTTCCTCAATTCGGGGGTACATGCCACAATCGCCGGGGTACTCGCGGCGATGGCCATACCGACCAAACCCCGGTTCGGCAAGAACTACTTCCTCTATAAAGTGCGCTATTTCCTCGAAGAGTTCCGCCACAGGGACAAGCCGGGTGTGGAGGTGCTGGCCAACCCCGAGCAGATGCACGTACTGGAAAAGGTGAAGTACGTAGCCGGTTCTACCGTCAGTGCGTCACAGAAGCTGGAGCATATCCTCAACCCGTGGGTCATGTTCCTGATAATGCCCATTTTCGCCTTTACGAATGCCGGAGTGGAACTCAACTCCTTTGCCGACCTCCATGTCGTCGGCACGCAACAGGGGCTGGGCATCCTGCTGGGCCTTGTAATCGGTAAGCCGCTGGGTATATTCCTGTTCTGCTGGCTCACCATTAAAGCGGGCCTCTCCGCGCTCCCCGCCAACGCCTCGTGGAACAGCCTGCTCGGAGTGGCGTGTCTCGGCGGGGTGGGTTTCACCATGTCCATATTTATCAATAACCTCGCATTCGCGGGTACCGAGTGGGTCGATACGGGTAAAATAGCCGTACTAATCGCTTCCGTGACCTCCGCCGTGTTCGGTTCGCTGGTAATAAACTTCCTGGTAAATAAAAAACCGGGGGCCGGGCGGGACAACAGCACCGCCGCTTCCGAATAACAGAAATTTAACCCGCGAGAGCGGGTTTAACGAAATTTGATTAATTTTGCACTTCAACTCAACGGATTGCACCCGGGGCCGGGTCTTCGGTGCGGTGTGGTGTCGGCCGGTCCGTAGTTTGAACAGGAAGCTATAACGAATAATATAAAGTAAAAGCAGAGTAAGATGAAAAAAATTGTTACGATCCTTGTAGTATCGGCTATCGCCGCGACAGCATTTATCTCGTGCGGCAGCACCTCCTCGCCCAAAAGCGAACTCGATTCGGTAGCATACGCGCTCGGTATCGACATAGGTACCTCGCTCCGGGGTATGGACAGCACTCTCGACATCAACAAGGTGGTGGCAGGGCTGAAGGACGCCTTCAACAAAAGGAACAAACTCGAACACGAGGACGCGGTGAACTACCTGCGCGAATACTATTCCGTACGCAAACCCGCTCAGGCCAAAGCCGCCGGGGAGGCCTTCCTGGCCGATATCGAGAGTAACAACCGCAACGTGCAGAAGACCGACAGCGGCCTGCTCTACGAAATCATCGAGCCGGGCGACCAGAGCCAGATGCCCACAGACGACCGGGACAAGGTAAGGGTGATGTACGAAGGCAAACTGAAGGACGGACAGGTGTTCGATTCGTCGTACGAAAAAGGCGACACCATCGAATTCGCCCTCAACCGCGTTATCCGCGGGTGGACCGAAGGTATGAAACTTATCGGCAAGGGCGGCAAGGTGAAACTCTACATCCCGTCGGACCTCGCCTACGGCGAATACGGTCAGCCGCGTTCGCAGGTGCCCATCGGCCCCAACGAACCGCTGGTATTCGATATCGAACTCATCGATATCGAACCCTACGTGGAAGCGGAATAATTCACCACTCCGAAGGGGATATCATACAGGTGGAGTGACCGGACCGGTCACTCCACCTGCTGTTTTCAGGAATATTACGCACCCATACCCGTTAACGATTCCGGCCTGCCGGACTTCAGCACGGAAGTATCGTCACTGCTACCTCACGGTCGTGCCGGGGATATAAACTGTATCGGAGGGGGGATTTGGAAACCGCCTCCCGGTCGCGGCCGCCTGCCGGAGGGAAGTA
>JAJBVT010000032.1:0-7710 GCA_020859685.1 Rikenellaceae bacterium | reverse complement strand
GGAGGGGGGATTTGGAAACCGCCTCCCGGTCGCGGCCGCCTGCCGGAGGGAAGTAAACCGGATGGGAGGGGGATTTGGAAACCGCCTGGCCAACCGCCTGCCGGTCGTGGCCACCTACCGGACAACCGCCTGCCGGAGAGCCGCCTGCCGGAGGGAAGTAAACCGGATGGGAGGTGTCAGATATTCTCGGTGAGTTTCTGAACGATACGGAAATTGTAGAAAAATTCCTTGGCGAATACCCTCATAACGGTATAGGAGGGGATGGCGAGCAGCATGCCCAGCACCCCGGCCACGCTCCCGGCGATAAGGATAACCAGAAATATCTCCAGCGGATGGGCCTTCACCCTGTTCGAATAGAGGATGGGCTGGAGCACGAAGTTGTCGATACACTGCACGAACAGCACGTTACCGATAATTATCAGCACCATAGTTCCCACACCTATACTGATAAGCGGCGAAACCATCCCGACCACGATACATATCGCCCCGCCCATGATAGGCCCGATATAGGGAATCACGTTCAGCACACCCACTATAAAGCCCATAAAGAAGGCCGTATCGGCCGGGATGCCCCATATCAGCAGCGAGCACGACAGCAGCAGCATCACCGTAGTGGACTCCGCCAGAATACCGGTAAAATAGCGTATCAGCAGATTGGTCACGGCCGCGAGGGCGCGGTCGATATTATCCTCGTACTTCTTGGGAAACATCGCTATCAGCATGTTCCGGAACAGGTTGTCCTGCTTGAGGAAGAAGAAGGTGATAAAGGTTATGGAGAACAGGGCGATTACCGTGCCCGCCACCAACGCGAGGGTGGAAGACAGGGCCTTGTTGATAGTGTCGAGATTCAGCAGGGGCGTAAGATGGCCGGAAAGTTCGCTGGTGAGCGAAAATTCGCTCGCATCGAAGGCGAAGTATTTCGACAGAAAATCCTGCAAAGCCTGCAACGGACCCTGAAAGGCGTCGACCACAAAAGAGGAATCGAGCCTCGACAGCTCGCTGAACTTACTGAATACCAGCGGCACGAAGAAGGTAACGAACAGTACGGCGACCGTCCAGATAGTCAGCAGAGTGAGGAACGCCGCCAGCCACCGGGGTATCGCCCGGCCGCGGATACGCAGGCGCAAAAGCGCGTCTACCAGCGGCTTGCCGATAATGGCGAGCACCGCGGAGATAAGAATGTATGCTACTATATTGCTGAAATACCAGACGAGGAACAGCACGATGGCCGCAACCACGGCACCCACTACATATCTGGCGAAATTGGACATCTTTCAGGGGTTATATTAATCAGCACGGCAGGCCGTCCGAAAATTCGGGTCATCATTTTCCGAATGCGGCTACTCTTACCCTCCTCCGCAGCCATGACCGCTTACCGGGCCGTAAATCACCTCCCGCACCATAACGCTCAGGTTAAAGTTAAGGGAAATAATTCAGATAACCGTCTACAGTTATACACTATTCGTTTTACGCGGCCCTCGACCCGGCCGCGGCAGGTGACGTACATCGGCAACACCGGCCTCGTTTCGCCTCGGTATATACGCCTGTATCTTAACCGTTATCTGAACCTCGCGACAGCGGTCTGCGACCCCCTCACCTTCTGCCCTTCACCGACGAGAATCTCGCAGTCCGGCGGCAGCAGCAGGTCAATCCTCGAGCCGAATTTGATAAAACCGCACTTCTCGTTCTGCGTAACCTCCTTGTCCTTCACGGCGTAGGACACAATGCGGCGGGCCACCAGCCCGGCTACCTGCCGGAACAGCACCTCGCGCCCTTCCCCGCCCACCACCGTGATGGTCCGCTCGTTCTCCTCGGACGACTTGGGATGCCACGCCACAAGGAATCTCCCCGGGTGGTACTTGTAATAGAGCACCCTTCCCCCGATGGGAAACCAGTTCACATGGACGTTGGTAACGGACATAAAGACCGATACCTGAATCCTCTCGTCGCCGAAATACTCCTTTTCGAGGGTCCTCTCGACCACCACCACCTTACCGTCGGCAGGGGAATAGATCAGTGAATCGTCCGCAAGCAGGGGCCTCTGCGGCTCCCGGAAAAACCAGCAGGTAAGCACGAGCAGGACGCCTAAAATCACACTCAGCACCACCGCGAGCCACAGCGGAAAGAGCAGCCAGCCGGCCGCTCCGAGCACCGCGACTACCAGCGCGGTAACCAATATGATACGGTATCCTTCCCTGTTGATCCTCACGACGCAAAGATAACAAAATAAAGGTAAACGAACGGCACCGAGAACAACAGCGCGTCGAAACGGTCGAGGAACCCTCCGTGGCCCGGGATAACCTCGCCGGAATCCTTAATCAGCACCGACCGTTTGAGCATCGACTCCACAAGGTCCCCGAATACCCCGCTAACCACCACCACGGCCGACAGCCCGGCCCAGAAAACCGTATGCCCCCCCCAGAACTCACCGTCTCCTTCGAGGAGCCATCCGATGGTAATTCCCACGGCCACTGCCAATGTCAGACCCCCAAAGAATCCTTCCCACGATTTTTTCGGGGAGATACGCTCGAAAAGCCGGGACCGGCCGAAGGCCACGCCCACAAGGTAAGCCCCCACATCGTTGGCCCAGACTATTACGATAAAACCGATAATTCCCCACCGCATCGTGGTCCACCCCTCCATGCCCAGCAGGCCCAGCAGCAGCAGGGGGAACGCCACGTAGAGTATACCTGTAAGGGTGGCGGCTATATTTACCAGCGGGTTTTCCCTCTTTCGGTAAAGTTCGCATATAAATACCACGAAGAAGAGTACCGTGACGGAGTCGAACGCCGTAACTCCCACGTTGGACGGGATATATCCGGCACCGAAGAGCAGGATTATCAGCACTCCAGTAACCATGCCGAGCGGCCCTTGCGGCAGCGCGCCCGCACGGGAAGCTATCTTGTAAAATTCCCACATGCCGCCCATACATATCGCCAACAGCAGTGCAAGAAAGCTGTACGGCGACAGCAATACCGCACCGGCCACTACAGCCGCTATCACCGCACCGCTTACGGTACGTATCGCAAAAGAGTTGAATGCCGCGTTCTTCTTCACTTATTATGGGTTATCGCCGTTTTACGGGTTCGTAGTACCGGGTGTTGAAATCCGGTAATTGTGTTCGATGGTTATGTGCGGTGGTGTTCGGTTGTGTTCAGTGTAATCAGGTTGTTTTATCAGGGTCGGGCCGTATTTTACGCCGCAGTGGTGTCGCATGGGTCAGGTGCTTTTTATAATATTTTCCGGTATCCCGGTTTGCGGGAGGCCGAATTGTTTTACCTGTGAAATAACCCGGTTGCAAGATTCCCGTTTTCCCTCCACCGCCGCCACAGTTCTGTTTCGGTCCACAAAGTGCTTACGGCAAAGTCAGACTTAAACCCGTCAGCCGAATGCCCTCCTGCCTCGTGTCTGCCGGGGCGGCTTATCCGGGCCGGTAACGCCTTGCCCCTATTCCTCCCCGCCCTTTAATATATCTTCGAGCGGATCGGGCTGCGGCAGCTCGGACTCCAGTGTGGCTAACTTTTCGCCTTCGGGATTCTCCCGCACCGGTGACTCCCCGCACGCACCCTCCATACCATCTCCGGCCGCGGCCCCGGTAGCGCCGCCGGGACCTGCCGGATTTGCGCTCTCGTTCATCCGGACCTCATCGGTACGGTTTATTTCACTGCCCGACCGCTCTTCGGGCTCCGGTTTATCCGACCCTGCCGTAGGGTTATCGGGGTGACCGTCGTTTCGCTCCGCACCGTCTCCACCGCCGCAATCTTCCGCAAAACGGTCCCGGCCGGGACGGTCCTCTCCGACCGCTTCCGCACCACCGTCACGGTTCCCGGCTGCGGCTGCGGCATCCCAGTGGACGAACGTGGCGCCGGACCGACCGCGGTAACGGGCCTCGTCGGAGGTACCGTCATGGGCTCCGGCGGACTCCGCATCCGCCGACCTCCACCCCTCGGCAATCGCCTCCGAGGTGCCGTCGTGTTTTATCTGGGCGGCCGCCTCGGACCGCTCTTTTTCTATATCCTTTTTCCGCTTTCCGAATATCCGCTCCACGTCTTCGGTGAATATCACCTCCCGCTCGAGCAGAATCCCGGCCAGCTCGTGCAGTCCCTCGCGGTGGCGGACAAGGATATCCCGCGCCATCGCTTCCGCGTCCTCGAGAATGACCTTGACCTCCTCGTCTATCTGCTGGGCCGTCTTCTCGCTGAACGGCTTGGTAAGGGCCATATCGCTCTGGCCCGACGAGTCGTAGTAGCTCACGTTCCCCACGTTGGCGCTCATACCGTAATAGGCGACCATCGCGTAGGCCATCTTGGTGGCCCTCTCCAGGTCGCTTAGCGCTCCGGTCGAGACCCGCCCGAAAGTCAGGTCCTCCGACACACGGCCGCCCAGCAGGGAGGCCATTTCGTGCATCAACTGCTCGCGGGTGGTGATATGCCGCTCGTCCGGCAGGTACCATGCCGCCCCGAGCGCCTTGCCGCGCGGGATGATGGTCACCTTAATCAGCGGGTGAGCATCCTCCAGCAGCCAGCTCACGGTGGCGTGCCCGGCCTCGTGGAATGCGATACTCCGCTTCTCTTCCGGGGTCATTATCATATTGCGCTTCTCGAGCCCGCCCACGATACGGTCCACCGCGGCAAGGAAGTCGTCCTTGTCGACCGCGCTCTTATTTTTCCGGGCGGCAATGAGCGCCGCCTCGTTACACACGTTGGCTATATCGGCGCCGGAGAAACCGGGCGTCTGCTTGGCGAGGAACTCGCAGTCGAGGTCCTTCACCAGCTTCAGGTTCTTGAGGTACACCTCGAAAATCTCGCGCCTTTCGTTCAGGTCCGGCAGGCCCACCTCTATCTGCCGGTCGAACCTCCCGGCGCGCATAAGCGCCTTGTCGAGGATATCGGCACGGTTGGTGGCCGCGAGTATTATCACCCCCGAGTTGGTACCGAATCCGTCCATCTCGGTAAGCAGCTGGTTGAGCGTATTTTCCCGCTCGTCGTTGGACGAGTAGCCCACGTTCTTACCCCGGGCACGCCCGATGGCGTCGATCTCGTCGATGAATACGATACAGGGCGCCTTCTCCTTCGCCTGCCGGAACAGGTCGCGAACCCGCGACGCCCCCACCCCCACGAACATCTCCACGAAATCCGAACCGCTGATGGAGAAGAACGGCACGTTGGCCTCCCCGGCCACGGCCTTGGCCAGCAAGGTCTTACCCGTACCCGGAGGGCCCACCAGCAGAGCGCCCTTCGGTATCTTACCCCCGAGGTCCTTATATTTCTGCGGCTTTTTCAGGAAGTCCACGATTTCCATCACCTCCACTTTGGCCTCCTCCAGCCCGGCGACGTCCTTAAAGGTAGTTTTCACCATGTTATCCTTGTCGAACATCTGGGCTTTGGCCTTACCCACGTTGAATATACCGCCTCCGGCCCCGCCACCGGCGTTGCGCGACATCATCCGCATTATTATAATCCAGACCCCTATTATAATCGCGAACGGCAGTACGCTGCTCAGCAGGTTGAGCCACACGTTCTGGCGGTTCTCGTACCGCACGGCCACGTCCACGCCGTACTGGTTACGCGCCAGCTCGAGGTCCCGGTCGAAAATATCCACCGACGGGATGTTATAGGTAAACTGCACCCCGGTCTGCGGCAGGTTCTTGTACTCTTTTTTGTCGGCGTACTTACCGATTTCCTCCGGCTTTATATAAATTTCGGCCACATCCTTGTTCACCACCTCTATCCGGTCCACGTCGCCCGAGGCGATGATTTCACGCACCGTGTCCCAGTCGGTCCTAACCGGCGTCTCCCGCCCGGCCATAAGGCTGTAACCCATTATCGCGATACCGACAACGGCGTAGAGCCACAGCAAGTTGAACCGCGGGCGCTTTAACTGTGGCGCCGGACCTCCGCCCGGCCTGTTTATATTGTTGTTTGCCATAAAGTTCCTTGTAAATTAAAACGGGTCGCTTCCACGCCCCGGCGTCACTCTTGCCCGCCGAACCGCCGGCTCGGCACGTCGGCCCAAAGCTCCTCGATTTTGTAAAAGCTCCTCAATTCGGTCTGGAATATATGCACCACCACGTCCACATAATCCATAGCCACCCATACGCTGTTGGTCGTCCCCTCGATGCGCCACGGTTTCTCGCCCAGCTCGTCGCGGACCTTCTCCGCTACCCCGTCGGCAATGGCCGAAACCTGTGTCGTGGAGTCGGCGTTGCATATCACGAAGGCCGAAGTTATCGCCCCGTCCACACCCGACAGGTCGAGTATTACTATATCTTTTCCCTTCTTATCGTCTATCGCCTCGGCGATTTTCTTCACCAGTTCCGTCATAAAAAATTATAAGGCAGGCCACGCCAGTCGGCACCCTGCGAACTACATATCGTACTAAGTTTGCAAAATTACTGTTTTTTTCCGGGTTTCATCCCACAGCGCCCCAAAAGATACGGGCCCCGACTATAAAACGTTTATGGTATCCAAAACGTGTACCGCGCCGGGATTATTTTTAGAGTCCGGTATTTCCGGGTTGCATCCGGTTCCACGCCGCATACGGTTACCCGATTAAGGAAACGGTCCCGGTGAACGGGTAGGGTCGGATAGGTCGGGAAATCCGGCCTCAGTTCACCTGTAACGGAGCGGCCTCCGTCACGGATTCTTTCAGCGCCTCGATAAGGGTCCGCTTCACATAGGTGCGGCGCACGGCGATGGATATTTTACGGGAGGCAGCGCCTTTGGCGAGAGTTTTCAGCTGGTTCTTCCGGTTGCGCGGAATAAACTCCACGGCCATCTCCGGAATAACGGTAATACCGTTGGTGCAGTCCACGATACGCATCAGGGTATCGAGCGAACCGCTCTCGAAATTGCACGAGGGCCTCACCGCACGGCGCGACTGGCAAAGCTCCAGTATCTGGTCCCTCAGGCAATGCCCGTCGCTCAGCAGCAGCAGCTCCTTCATATCTATATCCTCGATACGGATATTGCTCCGCTCGAACAGCGGGTTTGAGGGCGAGACATAGGCGAAAAAGCGGTCGTTGAAAAGGTCCTCCTCCACGATATGGTCGGGGCACATCCCGCCCGCAAGTATCGCCGCGTCGAGCGAATCACGGCTGAGGTTGGTAATGATATCGGCCGTTTTCATCTCCCTGATTTCCAGCTCCACTTTGGGATATTTCCTCACGAATCCCGGAATAAACCGGTGCAGCAGGTACGGGGCGATGGAGGGAATAACCCCTAACCGCAACGAACCCGACACCTCGCCCTTGAGTTCGTTCACCGACTCCTTTATATAGTTGTAAGCCTTCAGGGCTTCGCGGGCGCTCTCGATAACGACCATTCCGGCCTCGGTAGGTATAACCGGTTTTTTGGAGCGGTCGAGCAGTATAACCCCGAGCTCCTCCTCGAGGTTTTTAATCTGCATGCTGAGCGAGGGCTGCGTCACGAAACAGCGCTCCGACGCATGCGAGAAGCTGCCGCAGTTGGCTACCGCCAGTAAATATTCGATTTGAACTATTGTCATGTTACGGGGAATATACGGGTTTATATAAGCATAATTCCTATGGAACGGCACAAATATTATAAAAAGAATTTATAATTTCAAATTCCGACCGCCACCTGTCGGACAAGGAGGGGGAAAACGTTTTTTACCGGGTCGATAAATAAAAATGTAATTAATACTCATGTTCGACCAGGGGGAAAATACTCCTGCTTGGCAGTCTTAAGG
>JAJBVT010000079.1:12395-13978 GCA_020859685.1 Rikenellaceae bacterium | reverse complement strand
ATCCAACTGCTGGGACAGATATGAAAAAGAGGGCCGTTTTCGTCGACAGGGACGGAACCATTATAAAAGAGCCGCCGGTAGACTATCAGGTGGACAGCCTGGAAAAACTGCGGTTCGTGCCGGGGGCCATTTCGGGGCTGGCCGCGCTAGCCGGGCTGGGATACGAACTGGTGCTGGCTACCAATCAGGACGGGCTGGGCACGGAGAGTTTCCCGGAGGCCGATTTCCGGCCGCCCCACGACCTGATGCTCGACACCCTGCGGGGCGAGGGCGTGGAGTTCGCCGACCAGCTTATCGACCGCTCTTTCGAACATGAGAACCTACCAACCCGCAAACCGCGTACGGGGATGTTCGGCAAATATACGGGCGGAGAGTACGACCTGGACTACTCGTACGTTATAGGCGACCGCCTGACCGATATCGAACTTGCCCGTAACCTCGGCTCCCGGGGAATACTGCTGGCTCCGGCCGAAGAGGGACTCGACAGGGTCGCGGCAGCGGGCCTGTCGGAAGTGTGCGCGCTGGTGACGGACGACTGGTCGGAGATTGCCGAATTTATCCGACTCGGTGAGCGGACCGCTTCGGTCGTCCGCCGAACTTCGGAGACCGCCATCACACTCGAACTGGACATCGACGGGCGGGGCGGCTCGTCGGTCGCGACCGGGCTGGGATTTTTCGACCACATGTTGCAGCAGATAGTTCATCATGCCGGGTTCGCCTTGCGGCTGGCCGTGGACGGCGACCTCAATGTGGATGAACACCACACCATGGAGGATACGGCCATAGTCCTCGGCGAGGCGGTTCGGACCGCCCTCGGCAGCAAGGTGGGCATCGGGCGGTACGGCTTCGTGCTCCCGATGGACGAGTGCCGGGCGATGGTACTGCTCGACTTCGGCGGACGGCCCGAGTTTGTGTGGGACGCGGAGTTCAAGCGGGAGAGCATCGGCGACGTGCCCACCGAAATGTTCGCCCACTTCTTCAAGAGTTTCGCGTTCGAGGCGCGGTGCAACCTCCATATTTCGGCCACGGGCGACAACGAGCACCACAAGATTGAGGGAATTTTTAAGGCGTTCGCACGCGCCCTCCGGGCCGCGGCACGTAGGGAGAGGTTTTCTTACAGCCTGCCGAGCAGTAAGGGGATTTTGTAGGGCGGTGAGGCGGGAGCGACCTGAGCCATAGATATATAAGAATGGGTGTTGCGGACCGACAAGGGAGTCGGGAGGGTATTTAGAAAAAATAACAGATATCCCGGGAGGCTCTCCGGAAACCTCACATAGAGCGGAATGCGGATAACGGGGTTGCAAAGCCTGCCGGGCCGGGAGGAGGTGGAGACAGAGTATTAAAAGAAGTAGATGCAATGCCCTGATAGCCCCCCTGGAAACCTTTACGCAGGGCGGGAATGCAGATGTCGGGGTTGCAAAGCCTGCCGGGCCGTAGGAGAACGGAGGCAGACCGTTAAAATAACGGATGCATTATCCCGGTTGGCCCGCAGAAATTTTACGCAGGACGGGAATGCAGATAACGGGATTTGCAAAGCCTGCCGGGCCGGGAGGAGGACGGAGGGAACACACAATATAAAACTT
>JAJBVT010000079.1:0-12295 GCA_020859685.1 Rikenellaceae bacterium | reverse complement strand
TTGCAAAGCCTGCCGGGCCGGGAGGAGGACGGAGGGAACACACAATATAAAACTTATCCGACTGATATAAATGGTAGCCATAATAGATTACGACACGGGGAACCTCCGTTCAGTGGAAAACGCCCTCAGGCGGCTCGGGGCGGAGTATCTACTGACGGCGGAGGAGGCCGTACTGCGGAGCGCCGACCATGTTATCCTTCCCGGTGTGGGCGAGGCCTCATCGGCGATGCGCAAGCTGGCGGCGACGGGTGCGGCGGAGATAATACCCACCCTTACACGGCCGGTGCTGGGTATCTGTATCGGCATGCAGCTGATGTGCCGCCGCAGCGAGGAGGGCCAGACGGAGTGCCTCGGTATCTTCCCCACGGAGGTGGTCCGGCTTCCGGCCGGGGCCGGGGTGAAAGTCCCGCATATGGGTTGGGACACCGTAAGCCTCCGGGGCGACGACCCACTGCTGGACGGGCTGAATGGCGGCACGTATTTGTATTACGTCCACTCCTACGCCGCGCGGGACTGCGGGGCCGCGATAGCCGTAACGGACTACGGCATGCCGTTCAGCGCAGCCTTGCGGTCGGACAACTTCTACGGCACTCAGTTTCATCCCGAAAAGAGCGGTGCGGCCGGAGAACGGCTGCTGGCCAATTTCCTTTCACTGTAACCCTACACTGCCATGATACGGATAATCCCTGCAATAGATATAATCGGCGGCAAATGCGTCCGCCTGACACAGGGCGACTACGCCCGGCAGACCACCTACTACTACGACCCGCTCGATGCCGCCCTCCGGTTCCGCGACGCCGGGCTGGACCGGCTCCACATAGTGGACCTCGACGGGGCGAAGCACTCGGCCCCTCGGAACCTCGCAACTCTGGAACGCCTTGCCGCCCGCAGCGGGATGGCCGTACAGTTCGGCGGCGGGATAAAGAGCGGGGACGCCCTGCGGTCGGTGCTGGACTCCGGGGCGGACTACGCCATCTGCGGCAGTATCGCCGTCACCGACCCCGACCTGCTGCGCGAGTGGCTCGCCCGGTACGGCGACCGGCTGATACTCGGCGCCGACGTCCGGGAGGGTATGGTGGCAACCCACGGCTGGCTGAAGGACTCCGGCACCGGAGTGGAAGAACTTATAGCATCGTTCACCGGGGACGGCCTGCGCAGGGTGATATGCACCGATATCTCCCGGGACGGCACACTCGCCGGACCCAACTTCGAACTCTACCGGCGCCTGCACGAAGGATTCCCCGCGGTGGAGGTTATCGTCAGCGGCGGTATCTCCTCGATGGACGATATCCTCTCGCTGGACGGCATAGGACTTCCGGCCGTGATACTCGGCAAGGCCTTCTACGAAGGGCGTGTAACTATCGAAGATTTGAAATCATTCGCTGCCACACACGAATAGATATGGTTTTCTACTAAAGTGAATGTTTGCGGATGTGCGGCCCCTCCCGAAGTCGGAGCGGCGGGCCGCTCGAAACAAATAGCGTAAATTTATAAATGGTTACCCACGAAAAATACCGGAACAATGCTTGCTAAAAGGATTATACCGTGCCTCGACATCAAGGACGGGGCGACGGTCAAAGGGATTAACTTCCTCGGACTGAAGAACGTGGGCGACCCGGTGGAGCTCGGGTGCAAATACGCCCTCGAAGGTGCGGACGAACTGGTCTACCTCGATATCAGCGCCACGCTCGAAGGGCGGAAAACCTTCGCGCGGCTGGTGGAAAGAATAGCCGAAAATATAAATATTCCGTTCACGGTGGGCGGCGGAATCTCGTCGGTCGAAGATGCGGGTGCGCTGCTCAAAGCCGGAGCGGACAAGGTGACGGTGAACAGCGCCGCGGTGCGCAATCCGGCGCTGATAGACGGTATCGCCGCGAAGTACGGCAGCCAGTTCGTGGTGGTGGCTATCGACGCCGCCCGCGCGGACGGGGTATGGCAGGTCACCACACACGGTGGGAGCAGGTCCGGCGGCCGTGAGCTCTACTCCTGGGCGCTCGAAGCCGAGCGGCGCGGGGCGGGCGAGATACTCTTCACCTCGATGGACCACGACGGCACCAAAAACGGGTTCGCCTGCGAGGTCTACGCCCGGCTGCACGAACGGCTCTCCATTCCGGTGGTGGCGTCCGGCGGGGCGGGTACACGGGAGCACATCGCCGAAGTGCTGACCGGCGGAAAGGCCGACGCGGCGCTTGCGGCAAGTATTTTCCACTACAACGAGATACCGATTCCGCAACTCAAGGAGTACCTCGCGGCCGAAGGGATACCGGTAAGGCTGTGATGACTGTTTCGGAGGGCGGGGAATCGTAGGACCGGTCTCGTTTTCAGGACGTATGCCGGGTACGGAGACTCGCCCGAGCGGCCGGTTCGATTGCGGAGGGTCGGCGGGCGGCGGCCGCAGAGAACCAACGGTATCAGAGTGTAAAGAGTTACAATAATTTAAAGCGAATATGAAAACATTGCGATTCGAAGAACTCGACGCGGCTAAAAACGCGGGCGGACTCGTGCCGGCCATCATACAGGATGACGTCTCCCTTAAAGTGGTGATGCTCGGATACATGGACCGGGAAGCCTTCGACAGGACTACGGCGACCGGGCAGGTCACCTTTTACAGCCGCACGAAAGGGCGCCTTTGGACCAAGGGCGAGACCAGCGGCAACTATATGGAGGTGGTAAGCCTCTCGGCCGACTGCGACCGCGATACCCTGCTGGTGCGGGTGCGGCCCCATGGCCCCGCATGCCACAACGGCACGGTGTCGTGCTTCACCGGGTTCGTCTCCCCGGACGGGACCCTGATACCCGCACAGAACACGGAGGGGTTCGTACGCCGCCTTCACAGGGTTATCGCCGAACGCCACGCCGCGATGCCCGAGGGTTCTTATACCACCAAACTCTTCACCGCGGGCGTGAACAAGATTGCCCAAAAAGTCGGCGAGGAGGCGGTTGAGACCGTCATAGAAGCCGTCGCCGGTAACCGGGACGCATTCCTTTACGAGGCTTCCGACCTGGTGTATCACCTGTTGGTGCTGATGGAGCAGATGGGGGTAACCCCGGCGGATATGGAGAGGGAACTCTATTCGAGGCATAAATAACCGGGAATCCATCGGGATACGGCCGCCACGGAAAGGCGGGGATACTCACATATATGTTATCCTAAAGTGAGTCCTATTTATTGGACACCGGCCGATAGATCTAAAGTTACTTCCCTTCGCTTAATCCGCCCCGGCCTGCGGCCGACTACGGGCTCCGGTCAGTGAGCTCGCCCGGCTAAAGCCGGACTCGGTTCGTCACCTTCGTTCCTCAGGATGACATCTAATTATTAAAATGCCTGCCGCACGGCAGGCTAGCGGCCCGCCGGGGGCGGGGTGCGGGATGAATCCGGAGCCGAGAGCGGGCGGCGGGACCGGCGGGTCCAGGCCGTGGTGGTAAATAGCCTGCCCGGGATGCGGCGGGCCGCATATAAATAAAATATGTCATTCTGAACGAAGTGAAGAATCTTCCAGAAAATTCCAAAGGGAGATCCTTCGCTCCGCTCAGGATGACATCTGAAATGTAAAACCCTGCTCCTCGGTATGACATTTAAGCCTGCCGCGCGGCAGGCTTGCGGCCCGCCGGGGGCGGGGTGCGGGCCGCATATAAGTAAAATATGTCATTCTGAACGAAGTGAAGAATCTTACAGAAAATTCCAAAGGGAGATCCTTCGCCCCGCTCAGGATGACATTCGGAAATACAGAACCCTGCTCCGCGGTATGACATATGGATATTGTATTCTCCGTACAGACTACTTCGGGGCCTGTTTATAGAGATAGACAGCGATTATCGCGAAGAATATATTCGGAAGCCAAACGGAGAGCACCGGCGGCAATATTCCCCCCTTTGCAAACTCCTCGGCGAACTTGGCGATAAGAATATATGAGAAACAGATGGTTATACCTATCCCGATATGCAGCCCGGTCCCTCCCCTGACCTTCCGTGACGAGAGTGAAACGCCTATCAGTGTGAGGATAAACGTCGATATCGGGTAGGAGAACCGCTGGGTACGCTCGACCTGGAATATGGCTATCATATCCGAACCCTTCTCCTTCTGCTGGCGGATAAAGTCGTTCAGCTCGAAACTGTCCATCGTCTTTATAAGGTCCTGCACACGGCCTATCTCGGTGGCCGTCAGGTTTATCATCGTGTCGAGCTGGGTGTGGGTCCGGAATATCTCCTCCTCGCCGTGAAACTCCCGGGTTATATATCGCGGGGCGCTCCATGCGGTGGTCTCCGGGTCGAAAGTGACATTGCCGGCGTCCAGTATCCCAACTATCTTGTTATCCTCGTATTTTTCTATGGCAAGGTAGTTGGCCGTGAAGGATTCCCCGCCCCTAAAATTGTATATGTAGGCAAATGTGCCGGGATAGATCTGCCGGTAGATATGGGTATCGTAGCCCCCCATACGCCTCCCCTTCTTCAGGTACTGGCTCTCGAACTGGATACGCCGTTCGTTGGCCTTGGGGATTACGAACATGTTCAGCCCGAGGGCCAGTATGGTAATGGCCGTGGCTGAGAGGAAATAGGGCCACATCAGCCTGCGGAAACTTACCCCGCTCGACAGGATGGCGATAATCTCGGTCTGGTAAGCGAGCTTCGAGGTGAAGAATATTACCGCGATAAAGGTAAACAGCCCGCTGAACTGGTTGATGAAGTAGGGAATGAAATTGAGGTAGTATTTAAAGATAATGGCTTCCAGAGGGGCTTTGAGTTCGATAAAGTCGTCTATCTTCTCCACCGCGTCGAACACCACCACAATCACGATGATAAGCACGATGGCATAGATGTAAGTCCCCAGGAACTTACCCATGATATACCTGTCGAGTATCTTTATGCCGGGAAACTTGAATTTCATCCCTCTGTTTGCTTTTTACCGCGCGGCGGACGGGGCGAATCCGGACCGGGGGGACCGGGTGCCGCTACAACCTGCGCGCGAGTTTCTCCGTCATCACGGCCTTCCACTCCGCAAAGTCCCCGCCGAGAATCCTGCGCCGCGCCTCTTTGACCAGCCAAAGATAGAAAGAAATATTGTGAAGCGACGCAATCTGCGCCCCCAACATCTCCCCCGACACGGTGAGGTGCCGCAGGTAGGCTCTGGAGTATTGCAGGTCGGCGAAACAGTTTCCAGCCGGGTCTATGGGTGAAAAGTCCTCCTTCCACTTCTCGTTCCGGATATTTATAATGCCCTCCGGGGTGAACAGCATGCCGTTGCGGCCGTTGCGGGTGGGCATCACGCAGTCGAACATGTCCACCCCGCGGTCGATGGCCTCGAGAATATTAACCGGGGTGCCCACACCCATAAGGTAACGCGGTTTGTCGCTCGGAAGTATGCCGTTGACCAGCTCTATCATCTTGTACATTACCGGTGCCGGTTCGCCCACCGCAAGGCCGCCAATGGCATACCCGTCCGCCTCGAACCGCTGTACGAACTCCGCCGACCGCGCCCTCAGGTCCGGGTAAACGCATCCCTGCACTATGGGGAACAGCGACTGGTAACGGCCGTAGAGCGGACCGGTCTGCCCGTACCTCTCGAAGCACCTTTCGAGCCAGCGGTGCGTGAGGCGGAGCGATTTCTCTGCGTAATCATAAGGTGCGTCCCCCGGGGGGCACTCGTCGAAGGCCATCATTATATCGGCCCCGATGCTCCGCTGGGTGTCGATAACGCTCTCCGGGGTAAACAGGTGCTTGGAACCGTCGATATGCGAACTGAACCGGCACCCTTCCTCCGTCAGCTTGCGGCACCCGGCCAGCGAGAAGACCTGAAAGCCGCCGCTGTCGGTCAGCACCGGTTTGTCCCACGACGAGAAGCCGTGCACCCCGCCCGCTTGCTCGAGCACGGCCGTTCCCGGCCGCAGGTAGAGGTGGTAGGTATTGGCGAGGATTATCTCGGCCCCGGCCTCTTTCAGGTCACGGTGGAAGATGCCCTTGACGGTGGCTGCCGTCCCAACCGGCATAAATATGGGTGTGTGGATATCGCCCCTCGAAGTGGTTATTTTTCCGGCCCGGGCCGCAGAACCGGCGGCGGTGCCTTGCAGTTCGAATTTCATACGGGTACAAAGATACTAATTCCTGCGTCAACCCGCAGTGCCACTGCGGCGGTTACGGGGGCGGGGGCGTCGGCGGACCGGCCGCAGATACGGTCCTAAACCGTCCCATGGATGGTCTTTGGATGGTCTTTGAATGGTCGTTGGACGGGCGTTGGACGGTCCAAACGGTCTCCGGGACGATCCCAATACGGTCTTTGGACTGTCCTTCGGCGGATGTGGAATTTTTAATTTCACTATCCCCGGGTTATTTATTATCTTTGTTTCAAATCTCGGTTACAAGTGGAGAACACCGGCGGTATCGTCCAACAGATACACTCTACATACGGTTTTTGGTGCATTATCCTGAGCGCGGCGGCCGTCGTGCTGCTGGCGGTACAGTTATATTACCATGTCGGATATTACGGTACGCTCGGCAGGCGGTACCTGCGCAAAAAGAGGGATGGACAGGACGGCGCTCCCGCGCCTGTGTTGGCCACCGGGGGGATTTCGGTCATCGTCCTGACGGGAGACGACTACTGGTACCTCGACCATACCGTGCCCAAGGTGCTGGCGCAGGAGTACCCCGATTTCGAGCTGGTGATAGTGGAGGTGGGAACCACCGAGGATTTCACCGACCGTCTGACGGTGCTCCGGGAGCAATATCCGCGGCTCACGGTCACCCGGGTGGACAACGACCCGCGGTTCCCCATCAGCAACAAGATAGCCTACAACCTCGGCATTAAGGCCGCCCGGTACGACAATATTATCCTCACCACTTCCGAAGCCTACCCCGTATCGCCGAAATGGCTCGGCTGCATGGCGGAGGGTTTCCGGCGCGGGGACATCGTAATCGGGTACTGCGGGCTGGAGAAAAACGGGACAGCGCAGGGTCGCCGTGCCCGGAGCAGCAGGCTGTTTTCGTCGGTCCGCTACCTGTCGTCGGCCCTGCGCGGGAGGCCCTACCGCGGGATAATCCAGAACCTCGGCTTCACCCGCGAGGCCTATTTTCAGAACCGCGGGTTCGACTACCTCAATATGAATATCGGAGAGGACGACCTGTTCGTGCAGCGCCTCGGCAAGACGGTGAGGGCGGCGGTGGTGGTGTCCCCGCACGCCACGGTAAGGCAGAAACAGTGGGGCGGCCGTGCCTGGTGGTGGGACAAACGCAAATACTACGACGTTGCCACCCGCTACTACCCGGCATGGATACGGCTCCATGTGGCGGCGGAGGTTCTGACCCGCCTCGCGTTCTACGCGGCGGTGGCCGCGATGATAGCAATTTGCCCGCCCGAGCTGAAGATAGCCGCAGGGGTTCTTTTCCTGGTTCGTACGGTGGCGGTGAGGTACACGCTTTGGCGGTCTCGCAGGGTGCTCGGCGAACCGGGACTGGGTAACTCCTCGATGGTATACGACCTTTACTATCCGTTCAGCCGTATATGGCTGTCCGTAATGGGGCGCCTGCGCCCGGCCCCCGGGGTATGGAGATAGAAAAGTATATATTCGCGGACGACAGGGACCTGGTGTCCATGAGCCTCGACGGGGACGCGGTCGCCTTCGAGCACCTGTTCAACCGCTACCGGGACTCGATTCTCCAGCTCTACACCATCCGGGCAGGAGGTAACCGCGACGACGCGGACGACCTGTTGCAGGAGGTTTTCATCAAGGTCTACCTCAAACTTAACCGTTACAATACCGATTATACGTTCGGGCGGTGGGTTTACACCATCGCCCGGAACACTTTTATAGACTTCGTGCGTAAACGGCGCGAGGACCTCTCGCTCGATACGTTTCAGGACGGGCATCCGACCGTATCGCCGCCCTCGCCCATCCCCACACCGGAGGAGAGTTTCATAAGCTCGCAACAGAAGTCCCAGCTCGAGCACCATCTCGGCCGGATGACACCCCGTTACCGGAGGCTTATCGAACTGCGGTTTTTCCGCGACCTATCCTACGAGGAGATAGCGGCCGAACTGGCGATTCCGATGGGGACGGTCAAGACGCAGATACACCGCGCCCGCGAACAGTTATGCCGGTTTATAACCGATAATTCCGATATCCTTCCTTAGACAAGAATACCGAAATTTCTATAAATAGCCATAAGCCGATAAAATTCCCTGTTGGATACCGATTTGATATACAGATATTTCCCGGACCTGAGCCCGGAGCAGAAAGAGCGCTTCGCGGCGCTCGGGCCTCTCTATGCCGACTGGAACGCCAAGATAAACGTAATTTCCCGTAAGGATACCGGGCATCTCTACGAGCGCCATGTTCTCCATTCGCTGGCAATCGCCCGGGTATGCCGGTTCGACGCGGGCGCCCGGGTGCTGGATGTGGGAACGGGCGGCGGGTTTCCCGGCATACCGCTTGCGATACTCTTCCCGGAGGCCCGGTTCACGCTGGCGGATTCGATAGGCAAGAAAATACTGGTGGCCTCGTCGGTCGCCGGGGAGTTGGGTTTAGAGAACGTAAGGGCCGTTCAGGTCCGCGCGGAGGCCGTCGGGGAGCGGTTCGATTATGTGGTATCGCGCGCCGTCACAGCCCTGCCGACCCTATGCGGCTGGGTCTGGAACAAAATCGACCGGGGCCGCCGGGGGACCCTTCCCGACGGGATGCTGTGCCTGAAGGGAGGCGACCTTACGGAGGAGATAGCCGCGGCGGGCAAAAAAGCGGAGGTTTTCGATATCTCCGGCTTTTTCGAAGGGGAATTTTTCGAAACCAAGAAGGTGGTCTATCTACCGAAGTAATAGACTTCCCGTCATACCTGCAGCCGGCTGCCATCCGGAAATACGGGGGTCCAGCCGGAGTTTTGCGCCGCCGGCGAAGATGGTTCACTGGTTTTCGGGTGGCCGGAAAAGGGAGAGGGAGGCGGAGGGCCGGGCTGGGTGGCAGACGGTGGCCGGTGGGCCGGGCCGGAGCAGACCGCAGAAGGGATACGATGCGGTATGTGGTCAAGGATATACAGGCTCGTTTGATATTCGGGTCCGGGAGCGGGCCGGGGCTGGTAACCATATATTACCACCTCACCGGGATGCCGGCTGGACGCGCCGGGTAGCAGAACGGCGGCCGAGGCAGGGGCCAGATGGCAGACGGCAGGCCGGAGGGCCGGGCCGGGTGGCTATACCGGGAGCCGGGGACAAGCCGTACCGGTGAGTATGGACCCGGTTACGAATAACCCGGGCGACCGACAGCACACAAAGAGAAAAAAAACTACACGATGGATAACAAAAGGCTTTTCCTTGTAGACGCTTACGCCCTGATATACAGGAGCTATTACGCTTTCCTGACGCGCCCGATGCGCAATGCTCAGGGGGTGAACACTTCACCGATATTCGGGTTCGTGAAGTTCCTGCGGGACCTTATCAAACGCGAGCGGCCCCACTACCTCGGGGTGGCTTTCGACAGCAAAGGGCCCACGTTCCGCCACGAAATGTACGACGACTATAAGGCCAACCGTGAGGCCGCTCCGGAGGATATTCACCAGTCGGTGCCCTATATCAAGCAGATATTGGAGGCCATGCGTATCCCGGTGCTGGAGATGTGCGGCTGGGAGGCGGACGATATTATCGGCACCCTCTCGTGCCGCGGCGAGGAGCAGGGTTTCGACGTCTATATGGTAACACCCGACAAGGATTTCGGACAGCTCGTACGCGACCATGTATTTATTTACAAGCAGAAAAAGGGCGGCGAAGGTATCGAAATAATCCGGCCGGAAAATATCTGCGAGCACTACGGCATCAGCGACCCGCGCCTTATAATCGATATTCTCGCCCTGTGGGGCGACGCTTCGGACAATATTCCGGGCGTACCGGGTATTGGCGAGAAGAGCGCCGTGAAACTGGTGTGTGAATTCGGTACCGTGGAGAATATTCTCGGGAACTCAGATAAGCTGAAAGGCAAGCAGAAAGAGAACATTCTGGTGTCCAAAGACATACTCCTGCTTTCGAAGAAACTCGCCACCATAGACACCGATGCACCGGTGCCTTTCGAACCGGACCAGCTCGTGATGGAAAACCCCGACCCGGAAGCCTTGCGCGAGGTGTTCCGCGACCTTGGGTTCAGCATGTTCATCCGGGAGATGGAATCAGGCCGGTTCCTGCCCGATATGAGCGTTCCCTCGGGCAGTACGGAGGGTGCGCCCGCAGACCTGTTCGGCGGTGTCGAGCCGTCCGAGGTACCGATGCACCCCAAATCGCCCACCCGTAACCTGCGCAAACCGGCAGCCACGGGCACGCAGGGCGACCTGTTCGGCACCGCGCCCGACCCCGGCGACGGGACTGGCACCGTCTCCTCCGGCGACGGGTATCGCACGATTAACGACACCCCGCACGACTACCGGGTGGCGACGACCGCCGGGGAGGTCGCCGAAATCGTGCGGCAGATACGGGAGCGGGGAGAGTTCTGTTTCGATACGGAAACGTCCGGGTTCAATATCTTCTCGTGCCGCCTGTGCGGTATATCGGTCAGCGTAGAGCCGGGAAAGGCGTGGTATATACCGCTTACGGGCGGGAACAGCGGCGAACTGCTCGCCATGCTCAAGCCCGTATTCGAAGACGCGGACATCGAGAAGGTAGGGCAGAATATCAAGTTCGACATGATGGTTCTCCGGGTTGCGGGCATCCACACCCGCGGATTCAAGTACGACACCATGCTGCTCCACTACCTGATAGACCCCGAAGGTCGGCACGGCATGGATTACCTCAGCAAGGCCTACCTCGATTACAGCCCGATAGAGATAGAGAAGATTATCGGTAAGGGCGCCCGGCAGATAACGGTCGACATGGTGGCGCCGGAGAAGGTGGCCGAATACGCGGCGGAAGACGCCGACATAACCCTTCGACTCAAAGAGGTACTGTGGGAAAAGGTCGTGGAACAGGGACTCGAAAAGCTCTACCGCGAAATCGAGGAGCCGATGATAGGCGTACTGGCCGATATCGAGGCCGCCGGTGTGAAGATAGATACCGGCATCCTCGCCGAATCGAGGGCCGAACTGACCCGAAGGCTGGCCGGGATGGAGGACCAAATCCGCTCGATAACCGGCGATGAGAACCTTAACGTCAACTCCGCCAAGCAGTTGGGTGACGCCCTATTCGGCCGCATGCAGATAGACCCGAAGCCCAAAATGACCAAGACAAAGCAGTACCGCACGGACGAGGAGTACCTGCAGTCGCTGGCCGACAAGCATCCGGTCATCGACCTGATACTCGAATACCGCGGCATCAAAAAACTGCTTACCACCTATATAGACGCCCTGCCACAGCTTGTGGACCCGGCAACCGGAAGGGTGCATACCAACTACAACCAGGCCGTAACGGCTACGGGCCGTCTCAGCTCGTCGAACCCGAACCTCCAGAACATCCCGGTACGTGACGAGCAGGGGCGCGAGATACGCAAGGCGTTCGTTCCGGCGGACGACGACCACCTGCTTCTGTCGGCCGACTACTCGCAGGTGGAACTACGTCTGATGGCCCACCTGAGCGAGGATACGAACCTGCTCGAGGCCTTCAACCAGAAGGAGGATATTCACGCCGCGACAGCTTCCCTGCTTTTCAACGTGCCGTTGCCGGAAGTTACCGCCGACCACCGCCGCAAGGCCAAGACCGCCAATTTCGGTATAATCTACGGCATATCGGCGTTCGGACTCAGCCAGCGCCTCAACATACCGCGCAGCGAGGCCAAAGAGATTATCGACGGCTACTTCCGCTCCTACCCCGGCGTGCGGGAATATATGGAGCGGGTAATAGAACAGGCTCGGGAACAGGGTTACGTCTCTACGATTTTCGGGCGCAAACGCCAACTGCCCGATATCCGTTCGGGCAACTCCGTAACCCGCGGGCTGGCCGAGCGCAACGCCATCAACGCCCCGATACAGGGCAGCGCCGCCGACATCATTAAAATCGCCATGATTAAGGTCCACGGGGAATTTAACCGCCGCGGACTGAGGTCGAAAATGATAATGCAGGTGCATGACGAACTTGTAATAGACATGTACAAGCCGGAGGAGCAGGAGGTCGTGCGGATTGTGACGGAAGCGATGGAGAGTGCCGCACGGCTCAGGGTAGATCTGGTGGTGGATTACGGTATCGGGAAAAACTGGGTGGAGGCGCATTGACCGGTTCAGGTCCTGCGGACCGGAGCATGAGCAGAGGCTGCTGCGGGCATCGGTCGTATCAATACAAAAAGTTATTAAAGGTAATTATACATTCTTACACTATATGAAAAGTACGTCTGCTTTGCAGACG
>JAJBVT010000023.1 GCA_020859685.1 Rikenellaceae bacterium | reverse complement strand
CTTCAATTCATGCTATCACTTCACCGATATTTAGAATATGTGTCCAATGCGCCAGTAGTTCCATTGAATTAAGATAAAGCCAAAAATAATCAGTGTATTAGTGTCTTTTTTATTATACTTTTATGTAATTGATAATTGTTCTACGTGGAACAATTATTAGTTATCGGCCGAAAAATATTAATAAAACATTTATATCCGCAGGAGACACTCCCGGAATCCGCGACGCCTGCCCTATTGTTGTAGGTCGTATATTTGAAAGTTTTTGTCGTGCTTCTATGGTTAATGAGGATAGACTTTTATAATTAAAATCCGGATTAAGGCGTATATTTTCGAGTCGACGCAGTTTCTCGGCGACATGTTTTTCCCTTTCTATATATCCTTTATATTTAATCTGTATTTCCGCTTCTTCGGCGGCTTCGTCACCGATTTTATAATCGGAGATATAGTTTCTTAAAACCTCGGAGTATTTCCGGAGTATATCAATGGTAATTTCGTTACGTAAAAGCAGGTCGTAAAGCTTTCTTTTTTGCGGTAATGGTGTCGATTCGACGGAAAATAAATAGCCGTTAATTTCTTCCGGAGTAATACTCTCCTTCCGAAGGAATTTTATAAGCGATTCTGATGACGATTTTTTCTCGTTGAATTTTTCCGCTCTTTTCTCGTCTATCAAGCCGAATTCGATACCGTACGGGGTTAAACGTAAATCGGCATTATCCTGCCTGAGCAGTATACGATACTCTGCCCGGCTCGTAAACATACGGTACGGTTCATCCACGCCTTTGGTTACGAGGTCGTCGATGAGCACACCTATGTAGGCTTCATCGCGCCGAAGAATAAATCCATCCTTTTCGGATATCTTAAGATGGGCGTTGATACCGGCCATAAGCCCTTGCGCGTCGGCTTCTTCATATCCGGTCGTACCGTTTATCTGCCCGGCAAAATAGAGGTTTTCGATAAGTTTAGTTTCGAGTGTGTGCCGTAATTGTATCGGCGGAAAATAATCGTACTCGATTGCGTAGCCCGGCCTGTAAATGTGGAGGTTTGCAAAACCCTTGATTTTGCGCAGAGCTTTCAATTGTACGTCGAGCGGCAGGGACGATGAGAACCCGTTAAGGTAATACTCATTGGTATCCCGGCCTTCCGGCTCGAGGAAAAGCTGGTGGCTCTCTTTATCGGCAAACGTACGTAGTTTATCCTCTATACTCGGACAGTAACGTGGCCCTACTCCCTTAATGGTCCCGTCGAATAGCGGTGAATCGCCGAACCCGGTACGAAGGATATCGTGTATCCCGGCATCGGTGTATACAAGGTAGCAAGGTAGCTGATTATCAACTGGGTGCGTCGCGGCTGAGAAGGAAAATTTGGCGGGATGATTGTCTCCCGGCTGCGGTTCGAGCAGGGAAAAGTCTATCGTTCTTCCGTCGAGCCTTGCAGGGGTACCCGTCTTCATGCGCCCCGCTTCGAAACCCAGCGAAACAAGTTGTGCGGTCAGCCCTGCCACTGCCCCGTCGCCTGCCCGGCCGCCTGGAGCGCTGCTTTTCCCGACGTGCATCAGCCCGTTGAGGAAGGTTCCGTTGGTGAGTATAACCGCCCGGGCGGTAAATTCCGCACCCATTACGGTGCGGATTCCGGTAACGGAGTTCCCAGAAACAAGTAATTGATTTACAGTGTCCTGCCAGTGATAGAGGTTGGGCGTATTTTCGAGGGTTCTGCGCCACAATGCCGAGAACATTGCTTTGTCGCATTGAGCCCTCGGACTCCACATTGCCGGGCCTTTGGACCGGTTTAGCATCCGGAACTGTATCGTGGAGCGGTCCGTGATAATCCCCATCCATCCGCCCAGAGCATCTATCTCCCTTACTATCTGGCCTTTCGCAACTCCGCCGACAGCCGGATTGCAGGACATATTGGCGAATTTGGTCATATCCGAGGTCACCAGCAGAGTCTTCGAACCCAAACGGGCCGCCGCCGCTGCCGCTTCGCAACCGGCATGTCCCCCTCCCACAACTATAATATCGTAATTCCCGACCATATCCGGCAAAAATACTATAAATTGTTGTCAGTCATCGAAAGTGTCCGGATTACAGCCCCCCTTTTTAATAAGTTTGAAATCTTCGAATTTCCGCATCAAGCGGATAAAATATTATCCACCAATAAATTGCAGCCGCGGGTTTCACTCCGGTCGATACGGCCGGAGACGGTGAACGAAAAGTCGGGCCAGACCGTTCCTATATCCTGAGTCTGCAAAAATGCACACGATGATAAGTTAGCGAGATCTATGATATTGATGCCGCCTACGGACCCAGCGGGCAGGATATCGAACGGGTCGTTCAGGTCGCGGGTGAGGACACGCATCCAGGGCGGGGTCCGGAAAATACCTTTACCGGCGGAATAGGCTTGCGATGTCAGTTCCGCCATTCCGTATTCCGAGTGGATGGTCTCGACGCCGAATGCGGAGCATAATATCCGGTGCAGTTCCGCTTTAGGCAATTCCGCCCTTTTGCCCTTCATCCCGCCCGTTTCCATTATAACTATATCGCTTAAATCCGGTTTGTGTTCGGCGAGGTCGAGCAGGGCGTATGTCACACCCAGAAGAATTTTTTTGCCACGGGTTGCGCGGATATCCCGTAACAATTTATCTGTGTCGCGCAGGTAAAACCCACCGTTTCCACGGGCTATCAACCTATCTACCATATAGATTAGCGATGAGCCTTCGCGTTCGAGATAACCGGGCAGCAGCGCGAATATCGATACTCCGGCCGGGTCCCCGTAGAACAGAGAGAACGCTTTGGTGAAGGTCTCTTCATAGTCCGACAGGCGGACCATCATATGGCGCGAGGGCTGTCCGCCACCTGTCGTACTGCTGGTAAATATCTTTTCGGGCGGGGTGGAACCGCAATAGACGTCGGTCGTTTTGAACAACTCTATGGGTAGAAACGGGATTTGGCGGACGGACTTTACCGCGGAGACGTCGATTCCCGCCAACCGGATATAATCACGGTACGGAGGACACTCACGGGACTGGAACCGGAATACCTCCATCGCTGCCCTTTGGAACTCTTCCTCGGTCTTTATTTTCAAAATATCTCCGATGGCTGGTATCATACTTTTAATCCTTTCATCGTCAGACTAATCCGCGACCGGGCCGTATCGACCTCCAGTACCCGTACGGTGACGTTCTGCCGCAGGCGGACCACGGCGTTCGGGTCCGATACATATGTATCCGATAACTGTGATACGTGTACCAGACCGTCCTGTTTGAGACCGATATCTACGAATGCCCCGAAGTTGGTAACATTCGTAACAACCCCGGGCAATTCCATTCCAGAACGGAGATCGGCTATATCGCGGACAGAATCGGAGAATGAGAATTTCTCCAGTTCTCCGCGCGGGTCACGACCCGGTTTGTCGAGTTCGGACATAATATCCCGGAGGGTAGGTAATCCTGTGTCACCGCAGACATACTTATTAATTTCTATCTTGTCGCGCAGTGATTTGTCGGCCATCAATTCCTGCACCGTTACCCCGATATCTTGGGCCATTCTTTCCACTACGTGATATGATTCGGGGTGAACTGCACTATTGTCCAGCGGATTGGCCGCACCCGGAATGCGCAGGAACCCCGCGCATTGCTCGAAGGCTTTCGCTCCTAACCGGGGTACCTCGAGAAGCGCCCTCCGGGAATTGAACGGGCCGTTGGCACGCCGGTATTCGAATATATTTTTGGCAAGGGAAGGTCCGAGGCCGGAGACGTACGACAACAGTTTTTCCGATGCCGTATTGAGATCCACTCCCACCAAATTCACACAGCTTTCGACTACCGCATCCAGTGACCGGCGCAGTTCGCTCTGGTCCACATCGTGCTGGTACTGTCCTACCCCGATGGATTTAGGGTCGATTTTAACAAGTTCCGCAAGAGGGTCCGTCAAACGGCGGCCGATAGAGACGGCCCCGCGGACGGTCACATCGAGGTCGGGGAACTCCTTCCTTCCCTCTTCCGAAGCCGAGTAGACGCTCGCCCCGTCCTCACTTACCGTATAGAGATCTATCCCGTCCGCCAGACCGGTATCGGACAGCAATTTTTCGGTTTCGCGGCCTGCCGTGCCGTCCCCTACCGCGATGGCTTCGGTACCGTATTTAGCGATAGCCGTTTTAACGGCTTCGAGAGCTTGAGCGTTTTGGTTTTGAGGAGGGTGCGGATAGATGGTGAAGTAGTCCAAAAGGTTGCCTTGCCCGTCGAGACACACCACTTTGCAGCCGCTCCGGAATCCCGGGTCAATTGCCATAACGCGGCGGTTCCTCAGCGGAGGGGCAAGCAGTAATTGCCGCAGGTTTCCGGCAAAGACCCTGATAGCCTCGGCGTCCGCCCTTCTCTTTGCATCCGAGAGGGCCTCGTTTTCCAGCGACGGGCGCAGCAGGCGGAGGTAGCCGTCCGTGACGGCCGCCTCGATAAATCCTCTTGCCGGCGAATCCCGGCGGATAAAAATACGGTCCAACACCTGTAATGCCCTCTTCTCGTCCGGGCGGGCACCTACCCTCAGAAAACCCTCCTTTTCGCCGCGGAATACCGCGAGCAGCCTGTGTGACGGCATCCTGCGAAGGGGTTCCGACCGGTCGAAATAATCGGAGTATTTGGCCCCTTCCCCTTCCTTGCCTCTGACCGCATTGGATATCAAGACGGCTTCCCGCGCAAACAGGTTACGCATCGCCGTACGAGCCTTTTCGCTTTCATTAACCCATTCCGCTATTATATCCGAAGCACCGGTGAGAGCCTCGTCGATAGAGGACACATCCCCTTTGACGAACCTTCCGGCAATCTGTTCGGGAATCCCGCCGTCCTGTTTCATTATCATCGCGGCAAGAGGTTCCAAACCTTTCTCCCGCGCGATTGTTGCGCGGGTACGTTTTTTAGGTTTGTACGGCAGATAAATATCTTCCAGCACCGTAAGGTCGTGGCATCCTTCGATACGCGAACGGAGTTCGGGTGTAAGTTTACCCTGTTCTTCGATAGACGACAAGATGGTTTCCCGCCTTTTCAGCAGGTCGGTAAACCTGCGGTGGCTGTCCCTGACGCGGTTCACGGCCTCCTCGTCCATACCGCCGGTCGCCTCCTTGCGGTAACGGCTGATAAAGGGCACCGTGGCTCCCTCCTCCAGCAGCCGCACCACTCCGCGCACCCCGCTTATAGGCAGCGTCTCCGCACCGGCTATCAAACTTACAATATCGTTCATCGCTCTTTCCTCTGCGTGTTGTAAATACCCCGTTTTAAACTCTCATGAAGGGGAAAATTTTACGGGTTTTATTCTTATCTTTGATTAATCGGATTGGCCTCGGACCGCCCGCACAAGTGTGGCCCGTCTTTGGCTCTACCGTATTCGGTCCCGCCTGTCGGGACCTGAAATATGAACGTTAAAGATAGGAAAAAGTATGTTCCCGAAAGAAAGTTACATTGCCCGCCGGGCGGAATTGCGCCGCCGGGTTACCCGGGGGGGGATAATCCTCCTGCCCGGAAATGTCGAGTCACCGGTCAATTATCCCAACAACGTCTACCATTTCCGGCAGGACAGTACGTTCCTCTATTTTTTCGGGCTGAACCTGCCGTCGATGGCGGCGGTAATCGATATCGACAGCGGCGGGGAGATAATATTTGCCGACGACCTTTCGATGGATGATATTATCTGGACCGGTCCACAGCCTACCGTAGCGGAATTGGCTGAAAGATGCGGCGTAACCGATACCAGACCTTTCTGCAAAATAGAGGAGGTAGTTAAAGATGCCGTCCAACGGGGGCGCAGCGTCCACTTCCTGCCTCCTTACCGGGCCGAGAATAAATTATTCATAAGCCGTGTGACGGGTATAAAGGCTGAAGCCATTGCCGACCATATATCCGTGGAGCTCGCCCTTGCCGTGGTATCGCTGCGGGACAAAAAGAGCGACGAAGAGATAGCCGAAATCGAGAAAGCATGCGAAATCGGTTACCTGATGCACACCACGGCAATGAAAATGTGCCGTCCGGGAGTCGTGGAACGGGAGATTGCAGGTGCCATCGAAGGAATAGCTTTACAGTACGGCGCCGGGGTGTCGTTCACTTCGATAGTATCCCAGAACGGCGAGACGCTCCATAACCACTACTACGGTAATACCCTCGAAGAGGGGCGCCTGCTTTTGGTGGACGCTGGAGCAGAGACGGTGATGAACTATTCGAGCGACTTTACGCGGACCATGCCCGTTAGCGGCAGATTCACCGAGCGGCAAAAGGAGGTATACAATATAGTGCTTGCTGCCAACGCCCGGGCGTTCGAGCTCTCGGAGCCGGGGAAACTTTACCGGGATATCCATCTCGAGGCCTGTACGGTGATAACTCAGGGCCTTATCGACCTGGGTATCATGAAAGGCGACGCGGCCGAGGCGGTAAACGCCGGTGCGCACGCCCTCTTTATGCCCCACGGGTTGGGCCATATGATGGGGCTCGACGTACACGATATGGAGGATATCGGGGAGAAATACGTGGGCTACGACCTCGAGACAAAGCGGAGCACCGAACTCGGTGTTAGCGCTCTCCGGATGGGTCGCAGGCTTCAGCCGGGTATGGTGATGACCGTGGAGCCGGGTATCTATTTCATTCCGGCATATATAGCCAAATGGAAGGCCGAAGGGCTTAATTCACAGTTCATAAATTTCGATAAGGCGGAAAAGTATTGCGGCTTCGGCGGTATCCGCATCGAGGACGACCTGCTAATCACCGAATCCGGCAACCGGATGCTCGGCAAGCGGCGGGTTCCAGCCGCTGCGGAGGAAGTGGAAGAATATATGGCGCAGTACAGGTAAAGGATGGCTCTGATACTTGGAATAGAGACCGGGACCGACATCTGTTCGGTCTCGCTTTCCGAAGGGGGAAGGCTGATAGACGTTCGGGGAAGCACCGAGGGGAACGACCATGCCCGGAGGCTGGCTCCGCTGATAGACGAGATACTTGCCGGGAACGGCCGTAAGCCGACCGACCTCGGAGCCGTAGCGGTCGGCAGCGGACCGGGTTCGTATACCGGTCTGCGCATCGGCGTATCGACCGCGAAGGGACTTTGCTATGGATTGGGTATTCCGTTAATCGGTGTTGGATCGTTGTACTCGCTGGCTTCGGTCGCACTAGGAAGCCATGCCTTCCCTGCCGGGTCCCTGCTGTGCCCAATGATAGACGCACGTCGCATGGAGGTCTACGCGCAGGTCTTCGACACCTCGCTGGAGGCCCGCAGCGATATCGGCGCACATATAATAGACAGTGAAAGTTTCGGGGAGTTTATAGACCGGTCGGAGCGATTCGTTATTTTCGGCAACGGGGCGGCCAAATGCCGCGATTTACTTCGGAGTCCGAAGGTGGAATACATCGAAATTCTGCCGTCGGCCGCGGGACTGGTAACGGCGGCCTGGGAAAAATACCGGGCGGGCCGCTTCGAGGATACCGCCTATTTCGAACCGTTTTACCTCAAGGATTTTATCGTAACCGCTTCCCGTAAACCGCTTCTATAATCCGGATTACCATGCGGGGCTGAGCGCGTAATTGCGTACGTCTTCGAGGGTTATACGGTCGCCGCTAAGGATTATCAGCCGTTCTACCACATTGCGCAGTTCACGGATATTGCCGGTCCAGTCGAGGCTTTTCAACTCTTCGATGGCCCGGTCTTCCACGGTTTTGGTAGTTATTCCCTTCTCACCCGATATCTTTTGGACAAAATATTCGACCAGCAGGGGAATATCTTCGAGTCGGTCGGACAGGGGCGGAACGGTTATTACGATGACGCTTAGCCGGTGGAACAGGTCTTCGCGGAAGTTACCCTGTCGGATTTCGTCCCGCAGATTTTTATTGGTTGCGCAGATAATCCGCACGTCCACCTCCACGTCCTTATCGCTCCCTACCCGGCAGATGCGGTTCTCCTGGAGGGCACGAAGCACTTTGGCCTGCGCCGAGTGGCTCATATCTCCGATTTCGTCGAGGAACAGCGTGCCGCCGTTGGCCTGTTCGAACTTGCCGCGGCGCTGTTTTATGGCGGAAGTGAATGCTCCTTTCTCGTGGCCGAACAGCTCGCTCTCGATGAGTTCCGAAGGGATAGCGGCGCAGTTGACCTCCACGAACGGGGCATCGCAACGGTCGTTCTTTTCGTGGAGCCAGTGTGCGACCAGTTCTTTCCCGGTGCCGTTGGGGCCGGTAATCAGGACACGGGCGTCGGACGGAGCCACTTTGTCGATTAAGGATTTTACCCGTGTTATCTGGCGGGAATTGCCGATAATGTGCTCTACCTTCCCCGACGACTGCCTGCGGGTCTTTGCCCGAGTGGCAACGTTTTTGCGAACCGGTACGGAACAGTCGGGGTTATCCGCCACCTCGGCGGTGGCGCGCCTGAGCGAGGCAAGCAGTTCGTTCATGTCGATAGGCTTGCGGATAAGGTCGAAACAACCTTTACGCATGGCATCGAGGGCGGAATCCAGCGATGGGTCCTCACAGGTTACGATAACTGCGGATGAGGGCGGCAGTGCTTCCACGGATGCCAGACCGCTGAACGCCTTTTCATCGATAATAATCACGTCGAAATCCGAGTTCTCCGCCAGAGATGCCGCCCGCTCTGTATTCTCGACCGCTTCGGTTTCATAACCTTCGAACTGGAGTTTCTCTTTCAGCACATTCCTTACTCCGCGCTGATTGTCGATAATCAGGAGTTTTGCCATAAATAAAATACGGGTATAATAAATCCGGGCCGAACAGGGGTTAAATTATTGGAACGACTTTTTTCCGGACTTATTTGTATTTAATAAAAGTAACGTATAACTTTGTGACAAAGTTAGTAAATACTGCGACTCTGCAAGGATCGCACCACTTTCCGGAACGGCTGTCCCGCCCGGTTTATTCCAGTCGAATTGTTACTATCCCGATTGTCTTTTTGAAGGGGCTTTGTGCCTTAAAATGCAGTTTTCAGGGGAGTGATTTCTTTTTCGGCATAAAAATCACTATTTTAATTAAACGGAACACATTACCTTATGGATAAAAATTATAATTACGAGCGTAAGAAACTCATGCTGCCCGAGTACGGCAGGCACATACACCAGATGGTGGATTATCTCAAAACCATCGACGACCGCGATTTCCGCAACACACAGGCACAGGCTGTTATAGCCGTGATGGGCAACCTCAACCCGTTATTGCGCGATACGGCCGACTTTACACATAAGTTGTGGGACCACCTCTTCATCATGGCCGATTTCGACCTCGACGTGGATTCCCCGTACCCGATACCTTCTGCTGCGACACTCGCCCCGAAACCCGAGAGGATAAACTATCCCGACAAGCGGATCAAAATGAAGCATTACGGCAAGAATGTGCAAAGAATGATAGAATCTTTTGCAGGTGAGGTAGATATGGAGGCGATAGAGACTGTCATCGGGAACATTGCCCGCTATATGCGCACGAAGAGTTATGAGTACAACCAGGATCATCCAAACAACGAAGTCATCATAAAGGACATAAAGACCTTGTCCAATAATAGTATTAAGGTGGATGAAGTCGCACTCAATAATCTCAAAAGCGAATATAAACAACCCTATTCAGCACATCCTAAAAAGAACGCTTACCAGGGAGGACGTACACAAAAAGGGGTTAAAAACAATAAAAACCAGCAGGGGAAGGGTAGAAAACCACACCGCGGTAAAGCCAAGTAGGAGTTTTTATCCCGGCCTCCGGTTCAATTATTTGATTGGCCGATTCGGTTTCCACGAGTCCAATTTACTTTTCCCGAGAGTGCTATAAAGAGTAACGGAATCGTCCGTATAATTTAGTAAAAAACCGCCCGTTTACAAATATAAATTCCAAAATAGATTACCTTAATAAAGGGGCCACTTAAGTGCAGTTCCTTTATTATTGGTTGGCGGGTTAAAATAAACCGAGCCATACCTGTAAAAGATAAACTCCTATACCTGCAAGGTACCCGGCAAAAGCCATCAGCGAGATATTCCGGAGGTACCACATAAAATTTATCTTTTCCAGCCCCATTGCGACCACCCCGGCCGCGGACCCGATAATGAGAATGCTCCCGCCGACACCGGCACAATAGGCCAGCAGATGCCAGAAAATACCGTCCTGAACGAAATATGCCATATAGGCCGGGTCGGCCGCCGATGCCACGGCTGCGGCATCCACTATTGGGTACATCCCGGTAGCGGCCGCAACCAGCGGGACATTGTCGACGATTGACGACATTATCCCTATCATGGTATTTATGGCGTATATGTTGTGTGTCTTTTCGTCCAGAAAACCGGCCAGCGAATTTAGTATCCCGGCGCTCTGAAGTGCCGCGACGGACATCAGTATACCCAAAAAGAACAGGATGGTGGGCATATCTATGTGCTTAAGTACCTTGGCCACCCGGTTTTTTATGGATTCCTCGATATCCTTTTTTCTTTTATACATCAGTTCGGTATAAATCCACATTAAGCCGAGGGCGGTCATTACGCCCATATAGGGCGACAGGTGTGTCACCGATTTGAATACCGGCACCGACACCAGCAGGACGACACCGACCATAAGTATCCGCATACTCTCTTTCTTGGTGATGCCCACGGGCCGCTTCTCGAAGTCGTCCTTGTAATCCGGGGAGCGAAGGATGCCGTGAAGTATGCGTGAAGCTATTATCGAGGGAATTATCAGAGAGACAATACACGGCAGTATGAGAGCCTTTACAATCGGCAGCGCCGAAATATTGCCTTTGACCCACAACATAATGGTCGTTACGTCGCCGATGGGAGACCATGCCCCGCCGCTGTTGGCCGAAATAACGATAAGGCTCGCGAAAACCCACCGCTCCTTGTAGTTTGCTATCAGTTTACGCAACAACATCACCATTACGATGGTCGAAGTCATATTGTCCAGCAGAGCCGACATAAAGAATGTGATAAAAGCGATTATCCAAAGCAGCTTGGTCTTATTGCGGGTGGTAATCCGCTCGGTAATGAAATTGAACCCGCCGTGAATATCGATAAGGTCCACGATTGTCATTGCGCCAATAAGGAATAGGAGAACCTCTGCCGTCTCGCCTAACTGTTCGATAATCTGGTGGTCCGTCACGAAACGGGTACACTGCTCGAGGTAGGAGTGGTGAGCCAAATCGGGGTTTGCCGAGAGGAATACGGCGAACTCCTCCGGCGAAGCGACAGGAATAATCGCCCCTGCGGAGAAAATGTATATTACCCAGAGGATACCGCTCGTAACAAGAGCTATACCTGCTTTGTCGATACCTGTTTTGTGCTCCATAGCAATGAACACATAGCCGAGAATGAACACGGCCGCCATCAAAAATATACTCATAGAATTATCTTGGTTTGACCGAGACGGATTCAGATAGTAGTCGGGAAAGATTGTGCAAAGTTAATAATTACTTCCCTGCATATTCGCCCGTCGTTCCCTAAATTTTCACGGATTATAGACGGATCCAAGCCATTTGTACGCAATTTGCATTATAAGGGTAAACCTTTTTAAACGAAAAACTATGGAAGACAGGAACAATAACGGGAGTTGCGATGTATGTGAGCAGGATTTCCTGAACGAAGTAAACGAACTTGTGGACAATGTGGAAAACCACTCGAAACAACAATACGAAGAGAAGGAACACGAAGTGGAAGACGCTTTCGGCAATAAAGGGGATCAATGTTAGGCCCCGTAAGGTAGTGATGAAAGTGAGAATGCCCCGCATTCCCTAAGGGGTAAATGCGGGGTAAGTTTAATATAAACGGGAACATAAGATGGAAAACGGGGTGATGATGCAGTATTTCGAGTGGAACGTACCTGCCGACGGAACACTGTGGACAAAACTCAAGGAAGATGCCGAGCATCTTGCGGAAATAGGCATAACGGCAGTCTGGATACCCCCTGCCACCAAAGGACAAAACGATAAAGATGTCGGATACGGTGCCTACGACCTGTACGACCTCGGTGAGTTCGACCAGAAAGGCACCGTGCGTACCAAGTACGGAACGAAACAGCAATTGAAAGAGGCTATCGACGAACTACATAAAAACGGGATACAGGTCTACCTCGACGCCGTTATGAACCACAAGGCGGCGGCAGACTATACCGAAAAATTTATGGCGCAGGAGGTGGATCCCCATAACCGCGAGAAATCCGTAAGCGACCCGTACGAGATTGAGGGGTGGACCGGGTTCGATTTCCCCGGGCGCGGCGATAAGTATTCGGCGTTCAAATGGCACTGGAACCACTTCTCCGGTACCGACTATAATCAGGCAAACAAGAAGAAAGCGATTTACAGGATAGTCGGCGAGAATAAAGCGTGGAGTACCGGCGTGGATTCCGAAAACGGGAATTACGACTACCTTATGTTTGCCGATATCGACTTCGACAACCCGGATGTTGTGAAGGAGATGATTGCATGGGGTATATGGGTGACACAGGAACTCGGGCTCGACGGTATGCGTCTGGATGCAATCAAGCATATCAATGACGATTTTATCAGAGACTTTCTCGGTTCCATCCGCGCAGCCAAGGGCAAGGAGCCGTTTTATGCCGTGGGTGAGTACTGGAAGAGCGATATAGGTTCCCTCGACGCCTACCTTGCCGACCAGAGATATAATGTGGACCTGTTCGACGTCCCCCTGCATTACAATATGTATCAGGCCTGTCAGGACGGTCACGCGTTCGATATGCGCAAACTGCTGGACAACACTCTGGTGGCCAGACACCCCGAAGTAGCTGTAACTTTCGTGGATAACCACGACTCGCAGTGGGGCAGTTCACTTCAGTCGCAGGTGAAGGACTGGTTCAAACCCCTCGGATACGGAGTTATATTACTTAACGTAAAAGGTTATCCTTGTGTCTTTTACGGCGATTATTACGGTATAGGCGGGAAGCCGTCGCCGCACCGGACGGTTATCGACAGGCTTCTGGACGTACGGAAAAATTATGCCTACGGAGAGCAGGTCAATTACACCGACCACCCGGAAGTTATCGGTTTCGTCCGTATGGGCGACGAGCAGCACGAAGGCTCGGGCCTTGCCATGCTTATATCGGTAGGCGACGACGGGTATAAGGATATGAACGTGGGGGTAGCCCGCAAAGGAGAGGTTTGGCACGAAGCCACGGGAAATATCACCGACACCATTACCATCGGCGACGACAGCACGGCCCGCTTTACCGTCCACGGCGGCAAACTCGCCGTCTGGGTACCGGTACCGGCACCGGATACCACCCAGAATAAAAGTTAAAGGAAAACTTATTATACCGTTAAAAACCTCCGGACGCCCGTAAGTAGGCATCCGTTGTTATGCTTGTATCAGGATGGTTAAGGATTGTAAATCGGCCTTAGCACGACATCGTCCCAATCGAAATTTTCCGTGATAGGTTGGATCCAGGTCTCCTTGTAACGGTGTTCCGGAGTGGTTCGAAACCATTTACCCTCGATAATCAGCTCCTCACCGGTATCTACATCTTGGAGGAGAACTTCGAAACTTACCACGATTGTCTCAATTTCAATGTGTGCAACACTATAATAATATAAAGAGCCGGGAACTTTACACTTTATATCGTAATCTGAATGATAAACTTGTATAGTGTCTTCGTTAAGGTAAATCGGTTTTGTTGAGTATTCGGTAATGATTTCTCCGTCCTTAATATAAGATGGAATCTGGTAACCCCAATTATCACCTATAATCCGAATATCGCGGAATCTATTTTCGGTAAGCAAACCCGATGTCTGGTATAAAATTATTTCTCCGGAAGAGGAGGCTGTGATGACATGGTCGCTACGGTTTGCGTGTTTCAGCAGGTCTATATATTGCAATTGTGATGTTACACCGTCACCCTCTTTTAAAAAGTAACGGACTGATTCGATAACATATACCGGATCCTCAGCCGGTAAAATTTCGTTCTTGTCACATGAAGAGAAAAGAAACAGAGAAATTAATAATACCAACAGAGTATTAATCGGTTTTTTCATACTTGAAAGGGTTTATGGCTACAA
>JAJBVT010000086.1:2013-60732 GCA_020859685.1 Rikenellaceae bacterium | reverse complement strand
AAAATATAATTCTTTTTATAAGAAGTTCTTATCCTGCACCCGGCAGTTATTATAATAAATATTCCTATTTTTATAAAATAAGGCGTAATTTACAATCCCGACCCATGATTTTTACGTTTTGACCCCATTTTATCAACTACTTTATTCGAATTAAACAAACTAAAATAGATGCAGAGACTTCGACTCATCCTGACGGCAGCGATTGTGTGTGCCGTTATCTCCTCATGCGGCAGCCGTATGAGGGTGGAGGACTTCTCCAGGGTAAAAGATTTCCATGAACATAATTTCGGGGACGCGCAGGGCCGCTTTATCCTTTCGGACAGCGTGGACCTGTATATCGACTATTCGACCTGTGTGGCCGAAGCGGGTAATTCGCGTTTCTATCAGGCCGTACATCCGGCCATAATCGACTGTAATCCGGTATTCTGGTCGATAAAAGGTTCGGCCATAACGCGCGAAACCGACGACCGGCAGAAGGTGTACGAATTGCTGCGCTCCATCCGGGAGGTGAATTACGCCGATATTAAGGGCGCGGTCAGCCAGATAACCTCGGGCAACCGGCAGGCTATCATAATAACCGACGGGGAGTATTTCCAGCGCAACCTCTCGGGCGACAATATGAACAACCCGTACCTTGCGCCCGAGTTCCGCCAGTGGCTCGCGAAAGGCGGCGACGTGTACATCTTCTCGGAACCGTACCTCGAGAGCAACCGCTACGAGAAATTCCGGTACTATATGCTGTTTACCAACAGCAGGAAACCGAACAATATCTACGACATAGTTTCCCGCAACCTGGGCGGCAACTACGACGTGAAGCTGCTCCACCTGACCTCCTCGGGCGGCGACCTGCGTTTCGAATATGCAGGCCAGCGCCAGCCCGCGGTGAACGAGGTATTGTCGTTAAACCCGGATACTTACTACAAAGAGAGGTCCTACGAGGCGCAGGAGTACCAGATAGGCTGGAAGGATATCTACAAATATATCCTCAACGCCTACGACGACCAGGGCAGACCCGTCGAAGGCGGCGATGCCATCCTGCGCGGGATATTCGTCGAAACCGGCCAGGAGGACAGTTACCGGATAACCGCGGTCAAACCGGTGGTGTACCTGCTTACGGACGACTTTATCGCCTATGAGGACAGCCTGCGTACCGAAGAACAGCAACTCCCGGTACTGTCGGCGCTTAAACCGGTGAACGAGATTTTCGACGTGGACAACGAGATTTTCGACCGGACGGGCGAGATAGTGCTTCGCCTGCACCGCAATTTCGACTCGGGCAGCGCAGCGCTCCATACCGACCGGGACAACCTATTCCGTATAGATTTCGTAATCGACCGGGCCGAGGATAATTTCTCGGGCAACCCCGAAATAAGCGACGATTACAAGTGGGTATCCATAGAGCGCAGCAGCGCAGGCAAACTCAACACGTCGCTCTACGAGAGTATCCGGCAGACCCTGCAGGACCCGTCGATAAATCCCAAAGGGAAGGTAATATATACCATTTATCTTCTGACACCCAATTTTAAATAACCTCTATACCCATAAAACCATGAACAATCTTATCAAAACCGTGGGGGACCTCGATTCGGCCGTCACCACAAGTTATATCTTCGCCGCGCTCGCCGGAATAGTGCTGATACTCGCAGCCTACATTATCGCCAACATGATTAAGTGGCAGGGCGGCAAGGTCGATAATTCGCCCAAGACAAGGCGCGGGATTTTCTTCTCCCTCCCGGTAGTTGGGGTCGTCGTCCTGCTCGGGTTGGAATACTATCTGGTGATGATGCGGATAATGAACCCCGCGTTCCGGAGCAAATATTTCCTCTGCATGGCCATCGGCGCGGTAGTGCTGCTGGCGCTCTATTTCATCATAGGGTTCATCCTCCTGAAAGTAGTGAACAGGGATTCCAAATTCGGCAGTATCCTGCCCAAAAAACAGTAGAATAATGGCCAAAAGTATATTTGTAATAGGCATCGGCGGTACGGGAATGCGATGCCTCGAATCGTTTATTCACCTCTGCGCGATGGGCATGTTCGACGACACGGAAGTCAACATGCTGGCGCTCGATACGGACAAGGATAACGGCAACTTTACACGCCTTCGCGACCTGAAGAACTACTACCAGAACCTCAAAGAGGGGCAGGAGAGGCAGGTGGCCCATACGGACACACAGTTTTCGGCAAAAATCAACTACTACGAGTTCACACCGGACTATTCCAGCGAAAACAACCTGTCGAAAATAATGGGTTACTCGAGCCGGAATAAAAAATCTTTCCCGAACCCCGACAACAAATACCACAACGCAATCGAAACCGATATAGCGGACCTGCTGTTTACAGAGGATGTCCGGGAATTCGACCTAAACCACGGCTACCGGGCGCAGACCCATCTGGGTTCCCTGCTGATGTACGATTCGCTGGTAAACGACGATAACAAGAACTCGCAGTTCAAACAGTTCGCCGCGAAACTGATACGGACCACGGACGACCCCCGGGTATTTATTTTCGGTTCGGTGTTCGGCGGTACCGGCGCTTCGTCTATTCCCATAATTCCGCGCGCTATCGAAGCGGTGACCAAGAAGGAGAACGACAATCAGGTAGCTCAGGCCCTCTACGGGTCGGTGATACTTACCGGCTACTTCTCGTTCAACTACAACATGAGCAACGACGAGCGGACACGGGAAAAGATTGTGGCCACATCGGAGAGGTTCGCCTTTAACTCGCAGGCGGCCCTAATGTTCTACGAGGACGACGCCTCGGTGAACGACGTTTACAGCCGGCTCTACCTTCTCGGTTCGAGGGAGATAAAAGAGATCAGCGGCAAGAACAGCGTCAAGACCGGCGGTAAGGAGCAGCAGAACAACGCGCATTACCTCGAACTTATGGCGGCCTTCGCGGCTTACGACTTCTTCAACGCCCCCAAAGAGGTGCTCAAAGAGGGAGGCGAGGATAAATTCTACTTCATACACCCCGATATCAAGGACGCCCGGCTATCGTTCGAAAACTTTACGAACAATCAGGATTTCCGTAAAAAATTCGGAATGCTGGTGGCCGCTTCGTATCTGGGGCTGATAGACAAATACGACCTCTATACACAGGCCACGATAGGTAAAAGCATCACCGGATACGAGAATATCAGCCAGGACGAGAAGCACGCCCTCCATAAATATTTCGAGAAGTTCAACCTCTGGTTCGACGGAGACCAGGTGGAGGACGGGTGGCTGCGGCAGCTGGATACTTCGGCGGGAGGAATGCTTTTCGATGCCAAGGCGTTCGGTATACACGACAAGAAATCGCTGTCGAAGCTCGATTTCAACAAGCACCTTTATGCCGACGATAAGGCGAACACCTTCTCTACGGGCCTGCTCGGCGGCGATATATTCGACAAGGTCCGCAGCGAAATGAACAAGGTGCCCGACAACCTGAGCATCAGTAACACCAACGAGAGGCTTATACACCGTGTTTACCACACGCTGTGCCAACTGTATAATTTTAAATAGTGAAGCGCCATGTCCATAAATAAAGAACTACCGTTACTTATAGATTCGAAAATAACCCCGTCGAGCGAGCATAAGGACAAATGGTGTCCGATGAAGCAGGCGGTAAATTTCATCCGGAATATACGGACCAGCAAGGTCGATGATAAAGGTGCGGCAAGGCAGTACCTTACCCTTGTTTCCGGTATCCCCACACCGTGGGCAAGGGCGAAGATATTCAATTACGCCTTAGCCTACATATCCAATAAAAACCCGCAAGACAAGGATACGGGCCTTATCCGATATTTCGAAATGCTGGTGGACGAATGGAAGGGCCTGCTCGCGGCTATTGCCATCAAACCCGACCGGTTTACTTTTTCGGCCCCCGTAACCCTTGCCGAAGACCCCGGACGCCACTCGTCATATCCGTTCCTGAACACTCTCGGAACCATGCTGTTCGAGGACAAGCCGTACTGGATTTATACCAAGGAACAGAACCGGAACACGCCGAAAATACAGTTACTATACTATAACAACAAACTGGTCGGCGCCACCTCGCCGTTTACCATTTTCTTTACCGGGGTGAATTACAGCAATATCGCCGCCGATTGCGCCGATATACCGTGGTTCGACAAGGAGCAGGGAATGTTCATCAATCCGGACGAGAGCATCAAACGTGACGGGGAGAACCTCCAGAAGCTCTTCATCTTCATTAATAATATTATAAAAAACCACGAGGACTACAAGGAGGCCATAACGGAGAACTTCGGGGACGACCGGCGGCCGGACCTGTTGTTCGTCAACCGGATGGTGGAAGTCCTGTCCAAGTGGTCGGACCGTATCAGGGAACTGGCCCTGCGGGAAACCAACAAGGAACTGTCCGAGAACGGGGGTGTACTGCCGCACCTCAAACAACTCGAAGGCCCGCTCGCCATCTTGCTCCGTAACGAATTTAAAGTTTACTGGAACTCCAACTCCTTCTCCAAAAAGCAGGACGCGGGCTCCAAGGTTATAGAATCGCTCGACGACCTGTTTATTCCCGGCGACTATATAGCCGGATGGAACGACAGCACCGGCAGGATGGACGAGGGCGCCGTACATTACCTCAAAGTCAAGGATTACCAGGACAGTAACGCCCCGGTGTCCTATTTCGCCCTTCCGCTCAGCCAGCTCGGGCTGGAACTTTTCGGAAATTCCCTCACGGATATGCTCAAAGGCGGTACGGCCGACGATTCGAAGTTGTCCCTTACCGGCGAGATAAAAAAGGACAACCACGATATCCTCGCCGTGAAGCTCACAATAGAGGTCGACGGGGAGAAGGTACCCAAAGACAAGGAGTTCCAAATCAGGTGGATAGGATCGAACAGGAAGGTTATGATATGGCCCAATTTCGTATCCAATATCTGGAACAAATACTACCTCTATTCGGAGTACCCTTCCAATGAAAAAGGCACCTGTTTCATCCCCGAATACAAGACCGTTTTCCGGGGCGGCAAGACCATAGACCTCCCCAAGACACAGGACGGCCGCACCGTTTATCCGGTAAAACACCTTGTGAAGTATCCTATCGGAGAGGTCTCGTCCGACAGCCACCACTATGAGATACTCCAGTCCGAGGTTCCTTTCGAGCGGTTCCGCACGGAAATCAACGAGAAGGGAGAAACCATCGTTGCCGGATACCTTGTTATAAAGGATAAGTTTATCGAGGACAGGACTTCGGATAAGGTGTTCAACGAGAATTCGAGGGCCGTTATCGGCTTCGACTTCGGCAGCAATAATACCTGTGTAAATTATGCGGTGAATGCCGGGAGCGCCCAGCCGATTCCTTTCTCCAACCGCCGGGTAATGATAGTGGGCCACGAGAACGAATCGGGCAGGCTTGCCGAGAGCGACGAACTGCTCTTCTTCTCCAACGAAGGAACCTTCGGGAACAACGGGCAGGTTAAATCGTGGCTGCACGAGCACGATATCGAATATATACAGGAAGGTACAGCGGACGAAATCGCCGGAGGCGTGCCGGTCAACGAGAAGAATATCTGCGTGATAGAAATGACCGAGGAGAAGATACGCACTCAGGTGGGCAACCTCTATTACGATATGAAGTGGCTCTCCACCGAATCGGGCATCAATAAAAAGACGGCCTTTATCAAGACCCTCTGGACCCAGATATGCGCCGATCTGTACGCACAGGGACAGGTACCCGAAACTCTCAGGTGGTCCTACCCCAGCTCAATAATAACTGCCGACGTGAATAATTACAGCAGGCTGTTCACCAGCCTTGCCGCCCGGGATATGCCGTTTGCAACCACGGCGGAGATTCCGAGGGTATCCACCGAAAAGCGGACCGAGTCGGAAGCCGTATGCTCGTATGCCCTGACGATGAACTTCGAACCTACCTCCGACCAGTTCGTAGTAGGTATCGACGTGGGCGGAAGTACGAGCGATATCCTTATCATAGGTAAGGGGAGCCTCGACGGCGGGGCCGGAACGGAGAATATTCTCTATTCGCAAAGTTCCGTAAGACTCGCCGCTGGTGTTTTCTTCAAGGCGATTATAAATTCGCCGTCGTTCCGCAGGGCACTGGTGAATTTCCATAAAACCGGCAAGACCCGGATTCATGTGGAGAATATCGAGGAGATAATCGATTCCACGAACAGGGCGAAGGGCCCATACTTCCTCAACAATATTTTCGACCAGTTGCAGGGAGAACGGGAATTCTATGAATTTTACGACGATATGTTCCGGAACGTTCCCTACGTATTCACAATACCGGCTTATGTAACGGGCCTGCTGGTGTGCTACTCGGGAATGCTCACCGCCAACGTAATCCGCAAGCAGGGACTCGAGGATAAGATAAAGTATGCCGCTATACAGCCGTTCGGAAAAGGCGGTAGGCTGTTCGACTGGATGAACCTGTTCGATAAGGATGTGGTGAACGACTTTTACGGCCGGTGTTTCTCGCTCGGGATGGACTCGACCAATGTAAAGCTGAAATTCTACGATATAACCAAAGACAATAAATCCGAAGTTTCGAAGGGACTCGTCGCAGAACATAAGATTGTGAAGGACGAAAACCAGAATTACGAAGTCTGGGGAGAATCGGGTGTTAAGTATATCCGGTCGGGTGAGGTGATGCAACTCGGCGAATTCGACAATATCGACAGTTCGCTCTTCGAAAACGTGGAGAATTTCGACTTCACTGCTTCGGGTGAGGTATTCCGAAAGTACATGGATATCCTCAGCGACCTGCTAAACCATAAGCTGGGTGTGCTCAAGGATTCTTCGGCGCTTTACGAGCTGGAGAACCTGCGTTATATCACCTCCTTCTTCCGCAACGACCGGGAATACCGTAAGGTGCAGAACGAGAAGGACAAGAAAAGCGTCTACTCCATGCCGATTCTTATCGCCGAGGGGCTGTACTATCTCGAAGAGGTTATTATTCCGAAAATCTTTAACCGTTAGGCTTTGGAACGCGACAGGCTGATACTTTATATCGACCCCGAATTTATTCTGCCTGTGGTTACGGCGGCCGGAGGTACATATTACGAGTTCACGGGCAGCGACGACCACTGCCTGTGGACCTATTTCCACCGGGACGACAATGCGGGCAGAATCTCCTTCGGGCAGTCCTACCGCCGGAATTACTACGAGCAGCTTGCCGAGCAGAACTACTACGGGGATATCTGGTCGAAGATAACCGACCCGGAAGGCTGCTACGAGTTCAACGGCGTAAGGTCCGGATATATCAACCTGCTGGGAAGTTCCGGGATTATCAGGGAACTCACCACTTTCTATTTCACGGCCGGGAACGGCCGGGAGGGCGATATCTCGACCGTGCTGATATTCTCGGACGCAATTACGGACGGGGCGAGAAAGGAGTTTATCAGGTACCTCGGTGAAATGGGATTCACCGTCGAATCTTACAGCGTCCCGCTTCGGGAACTGGCGATAACCAACTTCACGGAGCAGACAAGTCTCGAGCCGAACGCCCACAACAGGGTGATGGTGATGCAATCCACGGGCGGCGATATATATATAAGCCATCTGGTATGCGACGGGGAGAGCTATTTCTCCTCGACTAAGCAGACCCGGCTCGAGGGAATGGGCGACGACCCGCTGCGCAAAATTCTTGTCCAGACCGTGGTGGAGCAACTAAACCGCGATACCCGATTTCTGAACTCGAAGGAGGAAAAAGAGAAGGAGTACATCTACCAGTCCACTTTTGTCGATAGCTGGATAAACAGTTTCCACAACTGTAAAAGGTCTGTTCTGCACCTCGACGGGGTAGCCCTGCATAAGGCCAAGGGTAACGTCAAGAGCCTCGATATCCAGATGGTCGCTATCACTTCCGCCGTCGCCGACAGGATTTTTGTTGTCGGAAAAGAGGCTGCCGGGTACAAAAATGCCCACATACCGACCGGTTACTGTGGATTGATACTGTTAGGGGACGCTTTTTCGCACGAATCGTTTGCCGAGAAAATCGGGCAGACTTTGGGAAATTCCAAACTGCTGGATATATATCCGCGGCAGGCCATCCCCCGGATTCTGAAAGATTTCCCGCGCCACCGTGCGGCGGTCGAGAAAGAATCTCCGGCGGACTACGACGCGGTAATGAAACGGCGGCAGGACGAAATTGCCACTATCGACCGCTGGATTAAGGAGGGCGACCGGATAAAAGGCATCGAGGACCAGCTGGATAACATCCGCAGAAAGCTCTCCGACCTGGAGGAGGATATCGCAGCGAAGGTAAGCCAGGCCGAATCCTGCCTCCGTTCTAACCTCTTCCCGAGGAGCCTCTCGTATATCGGGGAGGCCGAAGCCCTATGCTCGTCGGTAAAGGTGATTGAGGAGGAGTTCGGTAAGATAAAACTGGAAGTGGGCCAGGTCCAGAACGAGTCCCACAAATTCAGGAACTTCGGCGATGCGTCCGAGACTCTCGCTAATATCGACAAACTGTATGCCGAGATTGTGGCATCCGTTTCCCGGATAGGTCACGACATCCCGTCCGAACTGAGCGCCCTCGGGGATACGGTAAACTACTACGAATCCAATTTCAACCGTTATAAGGAGCTTATCCGCGAAGCGCTCTACTCCGACCGCCATACGGCGCTGGGTAAAGCGGAGGAGGCCATAAAGATTACGGCCGACCCGCGAGCCAACGCCCTGTACGAAAAGCTATGTGCCGGGGAGAATGCCGGTGAGGTCGATTTCAGCGACCTGGATATTACGGGACCACGAGGCGGGAAGGCGCCTAAAGCACCCAAGCCTGCCGCCGCACCGGTAAAACCGGCCGTTGCGGAGCGGCAGGAACGGCAGGACCACTCTACGCGCCCGGCCACGTCCGGTAAAGCTACGGTGGAGTTCTCCGTGAAGAAGGGGCTGTTCTCCAAAAGCAAATTCAAAGTCACGGTCAAGGCGGACGGCGAACTGCCGTGCCCGCTGCGGTTGTTTATGGACCGGATGATGCCGATAAACCGCCACGCGGAGGGCTACGTAACCATACGGCCCGTGGAGTTTTCGGGCGGGAAATTCGAGCATACATATACTTTCGACGTCCGGAAAGGCGACAAGAAGGTCTTTTTCCGTTTCTGGGCCGACGACCCCGAATGTGACGGTGCAGTCTCGATGAAGAACGATAATATAACAGTTAATATCTGACCCCTATGGCAAGCAATATAGTATGTCCCTACTGTTTCGAATCGTACAGCAGCGCCAAAGTGCATTATATATGTATGAGATGCGATATTACTGAAGATGCGAAACTTAAAGAGTTCTGGAAGGAGAACGACATGCGTTTGAAACCCCGTTTTGTAAGTTCCAAAGGTGTGTACGGTTTCCTTTCGAACAAACCACGCGAGGCGAACTGTCCGACCTGCAAGGCACCGACCTATCGTTTCGCCTGCCCGCACTGCCATAACGAACTGGTGCCGGAGATGGTCGAGAACGGTTCGGTGATTGTCTCTATAATCGGTGCGCCGAGCAGCGGGAAGACCAACTATATCACGGTGCTTATCAACGAACTTAAAAAGAACGCCCACAAGGTCAACCTCGGGTTCTCTCCTACCTCCGTAGGCCGCAACACGAAGGAATATACCTCTAACCTGTACAACACCGAATATCACAAAAAGCTGTTTGTCGACAAACAGTGTGCGGCGAAAACCGAGGAAAATAAACCGAGTATACCGTTAATATTCAGGTTAAATGTCCGCAATACGAAAAAGGCAGTTTACCTCGTATTCTACGATTCGGCCGGTGAGAATTTTAATGACCCGAACAAAATGGAGGAACATACAAGGTTTCTCACCCGGTCCGCCGGAATCGTTCTGCTTTTCGACTCCTATTCGGTCCCGGAAATCGATCAAATGCTGAAGGACAGAAATATTCAGACTAACCGCAAATCGACTGACGGAACATTCAGGGAGAGCTGGGAGAAGATTTACGACTTTATGAACCGGGGAAAGGACAAGGCGCTGTTCAAAAAACCGTTCGCTATAACTTTCAGCAAGATAGATACCCTTATCGAACATAAGGACTACTTCACGACTCTCAACCTCGACAGTATGGACGCCGATGTGGAACCGTCATACCTGCGCGGGCGCGACGGGGAGGGATTCTCGCTCCGAGAGTGCGACAATATCCACGAGAGTTTCCGGTCGGCACTCAGCCAGTGGGACAACGCCCTGCTCAACGAACTGGACGACAAGTCCAATTTCGGGCCGGACGGATACAGGCTTTTCGGGGTGTCCGCGCTCGGTACTATTCCGAACCCGGACCTGTCGGTTCCCGAGGTGAAGCCCTTCCGGGTGATGGACCCGCTGTTATGGGTGCTCTACAAGCTGGGCTTCGAAATTACGCTGAAAAAAGAGTAACCAAATCCCAATAACCCCGCCTGATTATGAAACATTACGAAATCATCTACTGTTCCTCGGCTCGTAGCTGGGGGGGAGGCAATCCCGGTTTCGGAGTACGTACAATCACACCCGGAATACCGGAGGAGTATATCGGCCTACTGGAAAGCAAGGGGCTTTTCTCATATACATCCGGCTCGTTCGTAAGGTGCTACCCGGACGTTTTGATAAATGAGCCGGAAAAACTGGCAGAATACCCCGTAACGTACACATACCGTAAATATCCCACCCAAAGCGGAAAGGATATTTACGTGCTTGCAAGGAACATTTATATCGGTCTGGATTATTCCTTTTACGACGGAGCGGCGTCGGACAGGGTCGGAAACTATCTGGTCCATGCCTTTATATTCGAGCAGCAGCCTCCGGCCGAAATATTCGATATGCTCTATTGCAGCCCGGCACCGGGGAGCAATTACTTCCGGCCGCAGGATTTTCTCTGCCGCAGAGACAACAAGGAGCTTATCGAACTGCTGACGGGCGACCCTAAACCGCTTGCGGAAACCGGCGAAACATTCACCACGGCAGACCGGCAGGTTACTCCCTCGAGCGTGGAGGCCGCACTTATGTACGCCGAATTGAGGGGTAGCGGCAAACAACTTGTGGTAAAGTGCAAAAGTGCCGAGACAGCCCGGCTTCTTGCAGGCGTAATGACTTTACTCCATCCGGAAGACGCCGTAAAGACCTGGTTCCAGACCAACTATAACGGCTACGGCGTACAGCCGGAGCTGGAACTCCACTTTATCAACGAGTATTACGAAGGCGAAATATATCCCGACAAGGGTCATGTGATGGACTTCACTGCCGGCAGCGCAGCTGCAGAGGGCCGCGGTAAGGAGATATTCGGCGCGAAACTGGTCGAATACCTCAAAGCAGGCGACCTGAAACGGGTGCAGACCGTCATGCGTTTCCTGCTTTCGGAGACATGGCAGAAGATTAAAGGCGAACTGGACGAGGTGATAAACATGGTTTACGGCTACTCGTCGGAGCCGGAGTCATTCAGCCTCATGCCATACAACGAAAAGGTTCTGGAGCTTGTCTGCCGGTTTATCACCACCGACGGCTGGAGAGCGGATACGCTTCTCGATAAACTGTCGGAACTTATCGGCCGACAGACGGCGGAGAGCCTGTCGGCGGCGATACTCGTGGCTTCACGGATGGAAAAATACGGGGTGTCTACGGCGCCACTTAGGCCGAATGCCACGGCAGCCGTGTCGGGTGTTTTCTGCTCGGGTGAGGATAACGCCTTCGCACTTTTGAACGACCCGGGTACCGGTTGGGCATTAGTTGCTCCCTACCTCGATGCGGGGACGGTCGCCGGATGCCGGGAGATGGTCCTGAAGAGCCGGAAACTGGTGCAATGGTGGCCGGAGCTTATGAAATTGATATACGGCAACTCCGGCGGCACTGGCCTTTCCCAGGTAGTGGAGAGCGCTCTTTTGTTGATACCGGACCAGCCGAATGTTTACGGGCCTGTGTTCGAAGCGGTGCAGCCCGACAGCAAAAAACGACTGGAAACCTATCTCGACCTGTTCGAGCGTCATCAGGATAAAGTCAGATTTTTCTGGTCGCTGATTCGCCCCGTGCTTACGGACGACAAACTGCAACGGCTCAAATATACCGAAAACGACAATCCGGAAACCGCCGAGATGCTGCTCGAAGTATTCGACCGGCAGGCATCGGCATGTACGGACCTCGGGGAACTTACCGCCGAACTGTCCGACTGCATATCCAAGAACGCCTCTTTCCGTGCGCAGATGAAAACCCGCGGCCAGGGGCTGTTCAGTAAGACATACAACCTGTATGAGGCGGCCGTGGCCGGACGCAAGCCCGGCATAGCGGCACTTGAACCTCATATTTCATCCATCGCATCGGCGACCGGGAAGGATTACAGCGGCTACCTCGGAGACCTGCGGGCATATTACGAGAACAAAACGGTCACGGGCCACGACTCGGTATCATACCTGCTAACCGTCTGCTGTAAACACGGATGTGCCGAGTACGGTCGGTCGCTGTTGGATAAGTTTCTTCCCGTACTGCGCGACAGGGGCGATGCCGACCTGTTGTCCAAAGCCTATGTGAAATTTAACCATAAGGATTTGCCGCTCTTCGCCGGTGATATAAACCGTGAGGTGAAGCAGGACCAGTTGAAGACGGAAGCGCTCGCGGCGATACTCCAAGCGAAGGGCACCGATTTCGAGGCCGCAATGGAGTTGCTCGAACCATTTCCCGACAATGTGAAAGATGGGGTACTGCTACAGGTTCACGAATCCCGATACAAATCGTGGAAGAGAAGCCGTAGGGTCAAGGCCTTTTTCGGCGGGCTATTCGGGGGCGGAAAGAAAAAACCGACGGCAGAGGAAGGCCCGGTTAAGGATGCCCCTGCCACGGAAAAAAACTCCACGGATAAGCGGAAAACCAGATAAAGCTACGTCACACTACTCCCAAACAAACACCGCAATGCTAAAGAAAAAAACCATCGGCGTTATATTGGCCCTGCTCTCACTTTTTCCCGCGGTCCTCGACGCCGCATCGTACGGCGACCGGGAGAAGGGGCAGGAATGTTTCGTAATCATTATCGACTCCCGCAATATACGGGACGGTGCGGGAACCCATAATAAGGTGGTCGGGCAGGTGTGAATGAACGACACCATCTTCGTGGCCCGCCCGGTGATACTGACAAACGGCGACGAGCAGTGGCTTCAGGTTCCCGGGCAGGGGTTTATCCTATATAACGATACGGGGGTCGCCACGGTCCCCAACCCGCACTATGCAGAGGTGGAGGAGGCCCCCCGGTTCGACAAACCCACCAGAACATCCTCCGCGGTAGGGTTGATTCTTACGGGCCTTTTCATCATTATAGGATTCCTGAACCTTAACAGGAACGAAAAGTACCGGGCGAGGTTCGACGATTTCTGGGGCGCTCCGGATTCCAACGGGATGAAAAAACTTTTTTTCTTCTCCGTCACGCCATACAAGAACATTATCCTGATTTTCATAACCATACTTAGCGTTATACTCGGAGCGCTCATATCCGTTCTCGCAATCGGGGGCGTTACATGGCTGCTGTTTATGATAATCAAATACCTGCTGCTGGCAATCCTGTGGGTGGGTATTATAAGCTGTGTTCTCGGAATAATCGCCACCCTGTGCGGAGTTTTTTACGGACTTATTCCGGCCATAATCGGTGGTCTGATTTGGCGAAAAAGCGACTGGTTCGAGGGCATGGCCGCAAGTTTTCAGGATTGGGGCGAGAGATTCTTCTCCAACCTCAACCTGTTCAGTTTTACCTGGGATATCTTTTCACAGTGGTGGTGGCTGATACTGCTGATTGCCGGTGCGCCACTGATACTGTTCCTCGTATTCGCCCTTTTTGCTACGATAAACGTGGGATTCTGGTCGGGGCTGGAATGGATAATCTCCACCGTTTACGGTATCCGGAATCCCTGCCCCACCTGCGGCCATAAACTTAAGGTGTGGGGCGACAAAAAGACAAGGCTTATATTTAAAGTTAATGACATAGAGCATCCGGTCGGGCTCCATCCGAGCTGGTACGGGGTGTTCCACCACCGGTTTCCGGGAACCGGGCAGAAACTGCCGACCATGATGTTCAACGGCCGGGACAAACTTATTCGTATTTATCCATCCTGTAACTCTTCTATTCAAGCCAAGACCGGAGCGGAAAGGCATATCGCCGTGGTGGGCCACCGTGCGGCCGGAAAGACCACGCTTATCTATAAGCTCCTCAAGAATTTTCAGGTACGGTACCGGTCGGTGATAACTTTTACGGATCTGAATTCTACCGATATTCTGCGTGCTCTATCCCGTATCCCGGAAAACGGCGAGATATTTATGGAGCAGACGGAATTTGAGAGGACACGGGCGATTCAACTTCTAATTAAAACCAGGCTTATACCCTATAAACTCCACCTTTACGATATTGCGGGTGAAATGTTCAACGCGAATAAACTCGATGAAGCCACTAAGGAATATATTTCCTACTTCCGCAACGCTCAGACTTTCCTGTACCTTATCGACCCGTTTATGATCGACTTCACGGACCTCGACGGCGCCGACCCCGATATGGTCGCCTGGCTCTCCTCCGAGCACCGTGAGAGGCGAATGAAGCAGGAGTTTTACATGCCTCAGGAGACGTTCGACCAGTTCACCGAACTGCTGCGTTACTCCATGAGGGACAAGGCTGCCGTAATCCGTAAACTACCGCTGAACATAGTATTGGTAAAGAACGATATCGGGTATCTCGAACAGGCCGGGGTTAACCCGTCCGACCCCGAACAGCTTAAAACTTTCGTCTGCTACTCGCTCGGGCTTGCGGGTATCGTTGCCCAGGCCAAAACCACATTCGGGCTGGTCAACTTCTACACTGTGAGCGCTTACCAGACATTCGAACAGTCGAAAATAGATAAGCTCCGCACGGACCTCCTGTCGCAGATAGACCTGAAAATAGATTAGCGGATTATGGTGTTTCCTATCATACAGATAATCGCCGGACTATTCCTGTGGCGCATCGCTCCGGGGATGGTGAAGCACGGCACAAAAAAGAAAAAACAGCAGACCCGGTTCTGGCTCAATATCGCCGGTATAATCCTGCTGCTGCTCGGAGTGGTGAATATCGTCAGGTACCTGCTCTTGCTGTTCGGTAGTTGATATAACCGAAACTGCTGTTTCTAAACAATATATTAATAAAAGAGTTGAGAACATCCCTGCGGAGTCTCAACGCTTTTTGTTATGGTATTTGAATCCGGGTGTGATAAGCAACTAACCCCGTTATACGGAATATTACACTCTGTAACTGACGATATACTTCGGCAAAGGCTTTTAAGATTTTATCAAAATTACCATCCCGACTCCGCCGGTGCCAGCCGCATCTTGCCCGAATAGTTGATAGCCTGCCGGTTTGTCGGCAGTACATTTATATCCGCGGAGCCGTTGGGCCACAGGGTGACGGTAAACTGGTGCCGGTCCTCCGGCGTGCGGGTGCTGAACTTTACGATGGTCTCGCCCTTACGGCCCGGAGTGGCGCTGTAATCGCTTAACGTCGATGAAAAAATCATACCTTCCCCACCGCCGTAGGGAACGTTATAGGCCCGGCCGTAATAGGGCAGGTGCGAGTAGACCGAATCGCCTTTTATCCGGAGGGAGTACGGGCTGGTAAGGTTGATGCTCCGACCGCCCAGCGGTACGGCCCTGTTCACATCGATGGTGTACTGCCGGAGCAGGATATTGTCACCGACCATCTTTTCCGTCTGGTCCTTTGTAAGCGACGGATAATGGTTAGAAGAAGAACAACCGGCGGCCAGGGCCAGTACTAACAGCAATGCGATACGTGTTTTCATCGGTTTGAAGGGTTTCGGTTTCCGTTTCAGCCAACCAAGCAAATTGTACGCCAAACCCCGGGCATCCCCCGCCGCTTTACTCCATCGGATATATCCTCACCGAAATGGAGGGTGTATCGGCCAGCAGCTCCTTCAACTTTTCGATATCGGTATCGCCGGTATGGTACGGATAGAATATCGGAGCGCCGATTGTCCTCGCAGCCTGAGCGGCCTGCTCGAGGGTCATGGTGTAGGGTTGGTTTACCGGAAGGAACATTATGTCTATGTCGGTGAACCCCGCCATCTCCGCAGTAGGTTCGGTATCGCCCGAAATGTAAATCCTCGTCCGGCCGAGGTTTAATATATAACCGTTATCTCCCCTCTCCCGGGGGTGGAACTGCAACTGGTGGTCCGACACGTTGTATGCCGGCACCGCCTCCACGGTTATCCCCTCTCCTGCCTGCATAATATCACCGGGCGACATCCGCCTCGCTTGGGGATACTCCCGGGCAACCTCCGCGCTCCCGATAACGAGGGTTGCCGTCCCGGAAATATCTTCTACGGCCTTCTTGTCGAGATGGTCGTAATGTTCATGCGTCACCAGCACGAGGTCGGCCACGGGAAGGGTTGAGTAGTCGGCATATTCGCACAGCGGGTCTACATAAATGACCCGGTCATCCCATATAAAGCCTATCGATGCGTGGCTGAAAAACACGACCGTAAGGTCGTGACCGTCTTTCGTGGTCATGGATTCGCTGGTGAATCGCTGCCCGGAGTCTGTGAACTCCCGGACCAGACTTTCATATTTTCTATCACCCATAGGTTGTGGTATTTATAATTATGATTTCCGAGCCTTGCGGTCCCAATTAAGATAGCGATAAATATAACCATATTTTTTTATCGGCACTGTCCTATACCGGCGGGAAAATCCGCCCGGCAGTCGGTATCGTCACCCGGCGAACGGTAGGTATCCGGGCGGACCGGTGATGACCATGCCGTACAAATCACCCACCGAAGACCCAAGCCCCGTAAGCAACCTGTCCCCGCCGTTACCGGTTGTAAACCGACCGACTCACGGAACCGGCAGGCCGAAATTCCGTGACTGGAAACCCCGCTACCCTATAATTTCGTCGATTATCTTGCCGTCTGTGCCGATGACGTATTTCCTGCCGCCGCGGGATACTACCGCCTTGCCTTCTTTGAAGCATGTGGTCTCGTCGTACTCGATCCGAGTCAGCTTCCCGCCGTCCCGTGTCATATAACCGAACCGCCCGTCTTTCTGGACCTGGAAAATCCCCTCCGAAGAGCCATGAATCGAATCGTAATCGAACGGGGTGACCATCCTGCCGCTCCGGTCCGCAAGACCGTACTCCCCGTCAAGGTTCAGTATTACCCGGTTCGTTTCACCGTCTATCTCCAAGGCGTCGAAAACCGGCTCGATGACGAACCGCCCGTCACGGTCTATCATACCGTAATGTCCTTCGTATTCGACCCGAGCCAACCCCTCGGTGAAATCGCCCGCGTCGCCGAACGGACCGGGTATCGCCACTTCGCCGTGTTTGTCGATATAACACCACTTCTCCCCGTCGAAGGCGCTCATCAACATATCGTGCATATTGCCAACGAATTTGAATTTCGCCTTCGGAGCGCATGTCGCCGCTTTCGGCTCCGGGACGCCCCGCTCCCCAGATACGTCGAGGTATGCGGAGAGATTCCCGTCCGGCGGTATGACCCCGGCCGGAAGCGACCCGACAGCATCGACTATTTCCGCGACGGTCATCGTCGGGTCGAGGCATGCCTGCAATACACTCTGTATTCGCAAAGCCGGTCCATCTATCGGTAATGCGAGCAATCCGTGCAACCTCTCTCCGGACGCCGTGCCCGCAAGTCCGGGCATAAGCGACAGTGCACGCCGGTCCGCCGTCGCCAGCACCAGCACGCATGCCATGATACCCAACGCCGCGATATCGTCCCGGTTGTCGCCTCGGCAAGCCATTCCGAAATCCGCCAGCACAGGCCGTGGTCCGGCATCTACGTATATACTTTCGGCCGTAAGGTTGCCGTGACAAAGGCTATGTGCGGCATGTTTGGCCGCAAAGCTCCCGACCCATCCGGCAAGACGGCTCAGCCGTTCCGCATCGCAGTCGAGAACAGCCCGCGACATGGGCGCTCCGGCAGGGGTATACTCCACGGCGATATCCAGATAGGAGTACCCGCCGCCTTCGTCGAACACCAGCAATTCGTCCTCCATATATACGAAGCGGTTGTACGACGGTTCGTCTATGGCCGACAGGAATGCAGATACGGCACCCAGCCGGGCACGGGTATCGGACTTGCGGCCGGTAAAGCATCGCATCCTCACACCCTGCCCGTCCAGTTCCATACTGAAATCGCAGAACCCTCGTCCGGAGTACATTACCGGGTCGCCGTCGCGCAGGACCGGATACATTTTACTGCGCAGCGTACGGAACCTTCCGTCCGTGTTACGCACCGATTCTATAAGATTATTTATCATGTCGGGGGGATGGTGGTGTTCAGAGTAACTTATTAATACTTCGCGAGCCTATATTCATCATGGATATCAGGCGCCCGGCACTCGTATTGAGACTCATGCCGCGGTAAGGCGGAGCGGAGCCCGTCTTGAGGTCCAGTATACTGTCGTTATATTCGGCGGGCATCTCGCTCGACATATCGTAGAGCAGGTTTGTATAGCGGCACCCGGGAAGTTCGTCCCGGCTCCCCGGGAACACCAGACTCTGGTCGGAAGAGGTGGACGAGATATTGATATTTATCAGAAGCGTCTTTCCGTCCTTCGTGCCGAGGCCCTTGATATCCGATGCGAGTTGGCACAGTATATCGTAATCGCCGTCAGTGGCTTCACCGTCGGTAATATTGAAAACGGTCGGCGGGTAGGAGAGCTCGTTTTCCGGCCTGCGGCACCAACGGGTGAGCATATTCAGGGCCATATCGAGAGCCGAACGCATCGGGGTGTTACCTTCGGCCTTGGGCTCGATCCAGTATTTCACCTCCATCGGCGAATGGCAAACCGTACCGTCGGGATAGACCCGCTCCTGCGTCAGCAGCCTCTTGCGGCAATCGGAAAGGGCGAGTGCCGACGGTTTGATAAAGTCCCCCGATTTACCCAGCAGCAACCGGGCTTGCTCGCCCGAATAGCCGATGGCGGCTATGTCGAAATAGTCCACTATGCCTTCGTCCTTGCGGCACCGGTTTATAAGTTCGCCGATCAACAGGTTGGTAACAATGGCTACGACATCGGCCTTGGTGGTAGGCACGTTACCGAACATCATTTTTTCTTCCATCGAACCGCTGTGGTCGATAAGCAGCACGAAGGCGGTAGGTGAATGCCGGGTGATACGGGCGGAATACATATGTGTTTAATTTTTGAACGTTTAAAGATATTTATTCTTTCCGAATTAATCTGTTTCGCGCTCTATTATATTACCTCTTGTGTCTATATTAAATAATTTATCGCCCGTATATGCTTCGGCAAACCCGTTGCGGAAGCCGAAAGCACGGTCGAATATGAAATCCGTAAGCATCTTTCCGTCCCTTCCCACATAACCCCACCTGCCGCCGGAACTGACCACCGCAAAACCGCAGTGCATACTGCCGGCCGCATCGAAACGGGGTTCCACCGCCATCGCCCCGTCCCTGTCGATATATCCCCAAAGCCCGTCTATCCGGATTGCGGCAAGCCCCTCTGAGAAAGGTTTTATATCCTGGTAACCGAGATTCCCGAACAGATATTTTCCGCTTACCGACAGGAGCTTCCGCTCTCCGCAGAGGGTTACCAGCGCCGCGTCCTCCCGAAATTCGCAAGCCTCGTCGAATATGGCGTCCAGAAGAATCGTTCCGCCGTCTGCGGGTTCGGAATCCGCGTAACCGAAAAGGTGGTCTCCGGTATATACCACCGCCCGCGAATGAAGAACCGGAAGACGGATTATTCTCTCAAAAACCCCTTCGAGACCCTCCAGCCGGGGATGAGGGTTACGGAGAAGAAGGGCCAGCCGGTAGTGACCGAAATCACCCGCGTGGGCAAGGACTGTTTTCACCTCCCCGTAAGCGGGGCATGTTCCCGCCGATATCCCGGCCGGGTTAAGCAGCAGGATATCAGCCCTGTTATAACGCCCGTACAGCGAAGGGTCTGCGGCCAGGGCCCGGATGCTCACGGAGATGAGCGCCAACGGATAGTCGTCGATATATTTCCCGTAGGTGGATTCGTCGCGGGCCGGGTGCTGGTATCCGGGAGTACCGACCTCCGTGTGGGACGGCGCCGGATTATCCGGGAAGTAGAGTCCGTCGAAATCGATTAGGGACATACTTCCGTCGGGGCCCACGATTATATTCTCCGGTTTTATATCCCCGTGCGCCCACTCCCGCCGAAGCAGTTCGAATGCGAGCCGGTCGAAGGTTTCCGACAGCCGGGTGAGCCGCGACCGGTTATTTTCCCGGCATGCCCTGCGGATTTCGGTGTCGAGCGTGAAACCGTTGGCCCACTCCCCGCACACCACGTCGTAGTAGGCGCCGGTACCGAAATGGTCGAATACCAGAAGTTCGTCCGGCAGAAACCGGACGTCGGGGAACATCTTATCCCCGCTTCCGGTGATATAGTCGTAAATAGCTCTCAGGTCGTTGCGGGGGCGGATATAGCATTTAAGCATCAGTTTCCTGTCTGCGCAAGTTACGCTGAAGACGCACGCATTGTTACCGGTCCGGATACGGACCTCCCCGTAGTAGTCCCTTTCGGCGATAAACTCCCCGAGGGTACGGGTAAGACCTGCCGGGTCCGAGACGCTTCCGGCATATTGACTGATAGTAGGTAACTGCACCGCACGTAATTTTAAATGGAGTGCAAATTAAAGCAAAAAAGAGACTTCGGCCGCAACCGTTTCGAACATATTTACGTCCGTTCAGCGTATTCGAGAGTGAATTTTTGCAAAGCTACCGCCAAATTTAGAATCGGGACTCTACCGTATTATTCCGTGCCGCGAACGTACCGAGTCGCTCAGGAGCGACAATCCGCTGTTCCGGATGCGGATATTCAGCGGCTCCCCTTCCCGCACCACGGTGAGGACATATTCCATGTAGGGTTTCTGCAACAGCCCGTCGAAGTAACCGAGCGTGCCGTCGTCGATATGTACCCCGTTGATATGGGTGACAGCGTCACCAATAGTAAGCCCCGCCCTCTCGGCCGCACCGTGCACGTCCATCGACATTACGATGAATCCCTGCCCGAGGTCCCTCCGGTCAATATAGTGGAATCCCGAGACCCGCTCCCGGAACTCCTTTCCGAACGTGGCGCCCGGTTTTATATAGAGCCGCCGGCCGGAGATATCGAGGATATGGTCGAATTGCTCCAGAATAAGGTTGCCCGCAATGCCGTCGAAGTCCTCCATTATACTTACCCCGTCCGTATTGAGAGAGTAGTCTACCAGCGGCATCCGCACCTCGTACCCGCCTATGATAATGGCCGCGGCCCGGAACAGGTATTGCCTCGATTCGCCCCCGATTCCCGCCTCACCCGTATACTGCTCGATTTTTTCGGTTATCTTCCTGTCGAGGCCCCACTCCTCGACGGTCGGGGTGTTGACAGACAGCATACCGCCCGAACCGGTATCGTAAACGAACCGGCCTTCGAAAGTCTCGGAGCTTTGTAACCGTATTTTAAGCGGGATAAGGATAAGGCCCGTGGAGTGTATTTCGACGGGGATCTCCGCATACCCGTCCGGAGGCAGGGCCGAACGGGGAACAAGGCGCATGAAGGATCCGGAGTAGTTTATTTCGAACGGGTCGTTACGAATCAATTCGGTACCCACGATTCCGGCTGGTTTCTGACCGAGTATCTTTTTGAGGTCGAGAAGCGGGGACATTCCCGACACCAGCCGTACGTATCCGTTGTCCACAGTCACCGTATCGAGCACGACCGGAAGCGTGACGATATTCTGCCCCGCCCCGCGGAAGCGGCGGTATGTCCGTCTGTCGAAATAGTAACCGGCAAACTCCGTACTGTCCGGGTAGAGATTTACCGCCCCCGAGTCGAAAACCCATTGCCCCGGCACGGTATCGTTGAAAACCATGTCGATATAGAGGTGGCGGTCGAAATACTCGAACGGGAACGCCCCCTCGGGGAGGCTGGCCGCAACCGAGTCCGGACGGGCCGTGACGCCAGTCGAAGCCATCAGCGCGAGCAGCAGTAAAAAGGGCAGGTTTCCCATCGGGGACAAGGTTAGGCGTAAAAGGTCGGTCAGCCTAATATAGTAAAAATAACGGACGGGGCAAAAGGTTCGTCAGACCTTTATCCCGTCCGTTCTGTTCTATCGGTGCGGCAGTTACAGCAAATATTTCCCCCTATCCTGCCGGAGTAGTGTTATCTTATTATATACAAAAACCGTTAACGGCCGTTCCGGTTTCCCTGCAACCGCCGGCCCGGACATAATGTGTGACTTTTACGTGCAGATTAACCACGAAGGTCGGCCCAACCACGGGCCTAACTGTTCATTACCTTGTTCTGCCGGTTGATACTCTCGATATGGATGGCTTCGAGTACGGTTTTGAGGAAGTCCTCACTCAGGTCGAGCTTTTGCGACTGCGCCACGACCTTCTCCACGATACTCGTCCACCTGCCCCCCTGAAGGATGGCGACGTTGTTATCCCGCTTAACCCGGCCGATCTGTTCGGCCACCTTCATACGGCGGCTCAGCAGGTCGAACACCTCGGAGTCTATCTGGTCTATCTCGCTTCGGAACACAGAGAGGGCCTTGGCAAACTCCGGGTCGTCCGTCGAGTCTGCGCGCCAGCGGATACCCTTTACCAACTGCTCGAGCCCTTCCGGTGTCACCTGCTGGGCGGCGTCGCTCAGGGCCTTGTCCGGGCAGATATGGCTCTCTATTATCAGGCCGTCGTAACGCATATCGGCCGCGGCCTGCGATACCTCCTGAAGATACTGACGCGTACCGCATATATGCGACGGGTCGCATATCATGGCCATCTCCGGGAACCGGCTGCGCATCTCGAGCACCAGGTGCCACATCGGGGCGTTACGGTATTTGCTGTGGCCGAAGTAGGAGAACCCGCGGTGGATAAGGCCTATATTCCTGATATCGACCCCCACGTTCTCGAGCCTTGCGATTGCCCCTGCCCAAAGTGCCAGGTCGGGGTTCATCGGGTTTTTGATAAGCACCACGATATCCTTGTTGCCGCGCAGGGCGTCGGCTATATCCTGTATGGCGAAGGGGCTTACGGTGGTCCGCGCGCCTATCCACAGAACGTCCACACCGAACTCGAGTGCGCTATCCACATGTTTCGACGTTGCGACCTCTACGGCAATGGGCAGCCCGGTTTCGGCCTTGGCCGCCGACATCCACGCCAGTCCCTTCAGCCCTACCCCCTCGAATGTGCCGGGGTTAGTGCGCGGCTTCCAGACGCCCGCACGCAGTACGTCCACCAACCCCGTGGCGGCGAGCCTTCGGCAGGTTTCGAGGGTCTGCTCCTCGGTCTCGGCGCTGCACGGGCCGGATATTATAAATGGTTTTCTGGAGTCCAGTTCGAAATTTCCCATCGTATCGTTTTTAAACCGTTGTTTTTTCTATTATCTTTTTAATCGAGTTAGCCTTTTCTATCGCCGCGCCGAGACCCTTACGGTCGTCCCTTTCCAGCATTTTGCGTATGATATTTAGCTGGTGGATATGTTCCCTGAGCACGTCGAGAACGTTGTACTTGTTCTGTAAAAGTATGGGCACCCACGTCTGCGGCGAACTCTTGGCGAGCCTTACCGTACTCTCGAAACCGCCGCCCGCAAGGTCGAAGATATGCTCCTCCTCCCGCTCCTTTTCAAGCACCGTGAGCGCCAGCGCGAAGGAGGTAATGTGCGATATATGCGAGACGTAGGCCGAGTGCAGGTCCTGCTCTTCGGACGACATATACGAAACCGGCATGCCGATTTTCTCGTAAATCCCTTCCACCAACCGCAGGGCATCCCTGTCGCTCGACTCGCTGTCGCAAACGACCACCGTGCGGCCCTTGAAGGCCCCGCGCACGGCGGCTTCCGGACCGCTGTACTCCGTACCCCACATCGGGTGGGTGGCCACGAACCGTCCGCGGTTGGGGTGGCACCGTATCACCTCGTACAGCTCTCCCTTTATAGACCCGGTGTCGATAACCACCTGATCGGGCCGTACGTTGTTCAGTATCTTCACCGCTATCAGCGGTATCGAATCCACCGGTGTGGCAATAACCACCAGTGTGGCACCGGCCACCGCCTCCTCCATATCCGTCACTTCGTCCACAAGACCCAGCTCGAGGGCCTTGCGGGCGTTCTCGGGGTTCCTGTCCACCCCGGTTATCTTGGAGCAGAGGCCGTTATCGCGCAGGCTCAGCGCGAACGAACCGCCGATAAGGCCAATACCTATAATTGCTGCTTTCATTTCTTTCCGCATTTTATCTCCGCCAGTCCGCAAGGAGCAAGCATACCATTCTACAATTCCCATCGCTTGCCGGTTCCGGCCGCACTATTTTTTTTCGGGCTTACCCGTAACCAGCGGCGCGATATTTATACATTTTCATGCTGGCCCGGCATCCACCTGCATCTCTACCGTTGCTCCCGATACTGCGCCTACCGGAGCTTCCCTTCATTTCCGCCGACCGTCACCGACACGGACCCTATCCCGGACCGTTATCAAAGCACCCAACCCGGTGTCTGCCGCCCCTCCGGGTACATTATACCTGCCGCCACCGTCAGTCCTTTATTTTCGCCAGCGCCCTGCCGAGAGTCACCTCGTCGGCGCAGAGACTAATCCGTACATAGTCAGTCCCGCCGCTGCCGAATATGCCGCCGGGGGTTATGAATACGCCCTTATCGTAAAGCACGGCGTCGGAAAACGCGAAGCAGTCCCCGTCGTAACCCTCCGGAAGGCGTCCCCAAAGGAACAGTCCCGCCTGCCCGTCGCGGCAGGTGCAGCCCAGCGCGTCCATTATCTCGAGGCCCAGCCGCTCCCGCGAACGGTATAGCGTGTTAAGGTCCCCGTACCACTCATCTCCGAGGGCCAGCGCCCGGGCGGCGGCCTGCTGCATCGGCAGGAACATCCCGGAGTCCATATTGCTCTTGAAACGAATAACCTCTCCGATTCTTTCTCCCGCACCCACCAGTACGCCTACCCTCCATCCGGCCATGTTGTGGCTCTTGCTGAGCGAATTAAGCTCCAACGCCACATCCATCGCCCCGTCCACGGCCAACAGGCTCTCCGGCATGTCATTTCGGATAAAGCTGTACGGATTGTCGTGCACCAGCAGGATATTGTTCCGCCGGGCGAAAGCCACCAGTTTCCCGAATAGTCCCGCGGGGGCCAGCGCCCCGGTCGGCATGTGTGGATAGTTTAGTATCATCATCTTCACCCGTCCGAGCCCCTCCTTTTCGAGGGCTTCGAGGTCGGGAGCGTACCCGGTCTCCTCCGTAAGGTCGTACTCACGCAGGCGGCCGCCCGCAATCTTCACCGCCGACCGGTAGGTCGGGTATCCCGGGTTGGGAACCAACACCTCGTCCCCGTCGTTCAGGTATGTCATGCAAATGTGCATCAGACCCTCTTTGGAGCCGATAAGCGGCAGTACCTCGCTGTCGGGGTCGAGCCGTACGCCGTACCGCTCGCCGTACCACCGCGCAAACGCCTCGCGCAGGACCACAGCGCCGCGGTAAGGCTGGTAAGCATGAGTGTCGCCACGGGCCGCACCCTGCGCCAGCGCCTCCACCACCGACGGATGCGGAGGCATGTCGGGGCTTCCCACCCCGAGACCTATCACTTCCCGGCCGTCCCGGCGCATCCGGTCAATTTCGGCCAGTTTGGTGGAGAACCAGTATTCCCCTATTCCGTCGAGCCTCGATGCCACCTCTATGTTAAGTCTCTTCCGTTCCATCCGATTTATTGTATTATCCCCGTATTATTACCCCGTTTATAGACCCCGTAGACGTGCAGCTCCTTGGCCGAGACCTGGAGTTTGTCCAGCGTGCGGATATAGTCGTCGAGGCATTCGAACTCCATATCCACATGGAACAGGTAGTGCCACGGCTCCTCGGGAATGGGATACGACTGGAGTTTTGTCATATTAATTGTCGAATCTTCCATCTGGCGGAGCACCCCCATCAAAGAGCCGTGCTTATGGTCGGTCTTAAAATAGAGCGACGCCTTGTCGGCCGCGGGGTCGATATAGTGGTCGTGCCTTTTAAGTATCATAAAACGGGTATAGTTATGCCTGATGCTGTTGATTGCCGGAGCTATAATCTCCAGCCCGAACAGTTCGGCGGCAAGCCGTCCGGCGATGCCCGCAGTGCGTTCCAGCCGCCGCTCGGCAATATGGCGGGCGCTGAGGGCGGTGTCTTCCGTCTCCACCAGCTTCCACCGGTGCCGGTCTAGGAAATCGACGCATTGCAGCAGGGCCATCGGATGCGAGTGTACCTCCTCGATATCATCCAACCGGGTACCGGGCAGCGCCATAAGGTTCTGCTCGATGCGAAGGTAAGCCTCTCCGGCCACCTGCAAACGGCTGTTTTGCAGTATGCTGTAATTTGAAATAATGCTTCCCGCAATCGAATTTTCGATGGCCATAACCCCGAAGTCCGACTTCCCGCTCTCCACCTCGTGGGCCACCTGCCGGAACGTCGCGCACGGCACCACCGTTATCCCGCCGCCGAAATACTCTCTGGCGACAATCTCGTGAAAACAACCCTCGTAACCCTGTATCGCTACTCTCATGGTCTGGAAATTTATCCTGTAAAAAAAGAATCCGGCCCTTCACAGGACCGGATTCGTATTTTTATGCTTTTATTCTACATTTCTATTATGCACATACGCCGTCCGGTCCGCTTTTGGTAAAGCCGAAATAAAAATAATAGGCGTAAAAGGGCGAATATTTACTCATTGTGCTTTCAGTGTTTGCGGCCTCTGCGAGACCTTTACGGGGACAAAAGTAAATAAAAATTGTTAAGTCCCGCACATTTTTTAATTTTTTTAAACAACTTAACATCATCCGGTGCGGCCAAAAGAGTATCAGGCATCGGACGGTGCAAATCCCGTGCCCCCGTCCGGCGGCTTCTTTTCCGAGGTTTGATGGACCTTCGGCACGGTTGTGCCGGATTTGACCCGGACATGTCGCAATCACACCCGACAACCCCCTTACGGAATTTTTCATACCATTATGGCCTGTTTTCTGCATTACGGAGGATGGAAAAGGAAAATAAAATCCATTTTGTATTGTATTCCAAAAGATTTTGCTTTCCTTTGCTGATATTTATTTTAATCATTTTCATATGAAAGGTACAGTAAAATGGTTTGATTCTGCCAAAGGTTACGGCTTTATCACAACCGAAGAGGGTAATGACATTTTCGTTCATTACACCGGCATCAACAAAGAAGGCTTCCGCGGTCTCGAAAAAGGACAGAACGTTTCATTCGACGTTTCGGAAGGCAAGAAAGGCGAACAAGCCGTTAATGTAGACGTTACGGCGTAAGTATCGCAGGTCTTAACCGGTAGAATCAAATTGAACAAACATATATAGTTCCGTTTATTTTACTTCAAGACACGGGCGGCACCCTCAGGGATGCCGCCTGATTTTTTGTATATTCACACTTTCGGTAACACGTTATGGATATATCAGAATTCAGGGAGTTTTGCCTGTCGCTTCCGTCGGTACAGGAATGCACGCCGTTCGACGAGGATACGCTTGTTTTCAAAGTAGGCGGGAAAATCTTTGCCTTCACCGGTATCCTGCGTTTCGACTGGATAACTGTGAAATGCCTACCGGACGAGGGGACGGAACTGTGCGAGCTGTACCCGTGCGTCCGCCCGGCGTACCATATGAATAAGCGGCACTGGATAGATATCCTGAACGACCACGACCCTGACGATGAATTTATCCGCCAACGGGTCCGCGAATCCTACCGGCTGGTGATAATGAATATGCCCAAAAAGGTGCGGGAAGAGGTAATTCGCTCTGTCAAAGAGGCCGGATACATGCTTAATCCCAATCGGGATTGACAGTAAAGTATCCAATATCAGAAGTCTCGCTCTACTTTTTCCGGCCGTTGAGTAGGCGACGAACTTCGCCGACTGCCAACCATCAAGACCCGATATCCGATTAACTACCCCTAAAACTTATCTCAGACAAACGCGGCCACCGGAATTTTTTTCTACGAGGTTACGCCAGTACCTTTTCTTTTGTGGCGGCGGTTCCGGGTATCGGGGTTTCAGACCTATCTCCGTCGGCCGTAAGTGAGTTTCCCGCCGTGGCTCCGGCTTCCCGGCTGGCGGAAGGTAAATCCCTGATTACCCCGCCGCTACCGGAGTTGGTATTACCGGCCGTCGTTCCCGCAACGGAATCCTGAGCCGCGGGTGAATGTTCCGCCTGCCTTTGGCCGATACCGGCATCTCCTGCCGTTACACTAACACCTGTATGCTTGACGGCAGACTGTTCCGGTCCCCCACTCCCGGTATCTTTACCCGTATCCCCGGCTATGGTTCCCGCTCCCGTATCGATATTCGAGACCGGTATATCCGTCGGTTTTTTTACAGAACCCGGCCGGGACTTTTTATTACCGGCCTCGGCCTTAACGGGTTTGTTATTCGCATCTTTCCCGCCGGGCGTGCCGGACAGGGCTTCTTCCTCCGTACCCGCCTTTACCGTGGCTGACCGGGCTGTTGCCGCGGCTTTCCGGCCACCGCCGTTCCGGCCCAGCCTCCCCGGCTGCGACCGGTCGACCTTCCCGGTAATGGTACCACCGCTCTCGTCCGGCCCGGCCGCAACCGGGCTTTTGCCGCCCTTTCGCCGGATTTCAGCATCGACCGGAGCATCCCCGGCGTCGACCTTTCCGGCCGGCTGTAACTGCCGGGACGCATCGGCACCTCGTACGGAAACGGAATCGGCCCGGTAAATATCCGTACCGGGCGGGATAATAATTACGCGGGTGGGCAGGTCGTATGTAATATAGTTCCATATCCACCCCATAAAGATGTTGAGTTTGTTCTTGACTCCCAGCGTAAGGAACAGGTGGATAACCGCCCAGGACAACCACGCCACGAAGCCGCCCATCCGGAACTTCTTATACTCCGCGAAGGCGTGGTTCCGCCCCACAGTGGCAAGCACCGGGTACTGGCGGTAGCTGAACTTCTCGGGCATCCTACCCCTCGACAGGCGGACCAGGTTACGGCCCAGATGCGAGGCCTGTTCCATAGCCACTCTGGCAAGCTGTGGGTAGCCGTTGGGATTCGCGGGGTCTTCGGTCTGGATTGAAGCGTCGCCCACGGCGAAAATATTGTCCGCTCCCTTGAGGCGGAAATACATATCAGTAACCAGCCGCCCGCCGCGCCCCTTTTCGAACCGGTCCAGTCCGTCGGGCAGTTTGACCGTAACGCCCGAGGTCCAGATAAGGTTGCGCGTTGGTATGGTCCGGCCGTCTTTCAGGACTACTCTCCCATCGCGGTAATCGACCACTGTTGTTTCCAATATGACATCCACGCCCTTATCCTCAAGATATTCCAATGCCCCGCGCGAAGTTTTTTCGCTCATCGTACCCAACAGCCGGGGGCTGCCCTCTATGAGCCAGACCCGGATATCGTTACGGTGGTATTCAGGGTAATCCCGGGGCATGATATTGTTCTTGAACCCGGCGAAAGCGCCCGCCAGTTCAACTCCGGTAGCACCGCCGCCTACTATCACGATATTGAGCATCGATTCGCGTAGCTCCGTGGCCCCCAGCTCCACGGCCTTCTCGATGTGCAGCAGTACCCGGTTGCGAATGGCAAGCGCCTCGCCGACCTCCTTCATGGCGTAGGACTGCTCCTCGATATTACGCATTCCGAAGAAATTGGTGGTCGAACCGCTTGCCAGCACGAGGTAGTCGTACCCGAGTTCGCCGCGGTCGGTGTATATCTTATTGCGGTCCGGGTCGATGCGCCGTACCTCGGCCATCCGGAAATAGACCTCCTTTTTACCTCGAAACAGTTTACGGAACGGGAACGATATGTCGCCGGGATTGATAGCCGCCGTGGCTACCTGATACAAAAGCGGCTGGAACATGTGGTAATTGTTCCTGTCGACGAGCACGACCTGATAGCCGGAACGGGCGAGTTTTTTGACAAGCTGCAGCCCGCCGAACCCACCCCCGACGATTACGACCCGTTTGCCGTCGGTATGGGGAATATTAAGAGTCATATCTGCAAGGTTTTAAGCCTAAACAGACTCAAAACCTATGCCGACACGGCCCCGGAAAGGTAAAATAAAGGGAAATCCCCTCGGCCCTGGACAGGCCTGCCCGGCATCTACTCTCCCTCGAGCACTATATCGAAACGGTACCGCACCTTTACCGGTACTCCAACCACTTCACCGGGTGTCCACCCGTTGAGGGCATCGAGCATGATACGGCGTATTACGGTCGAGACCTCCTCCGATGAAGAACTCACCACCTTGAACCCCTCCACATCTCCCTTCTCATCTACCACGAACTCCACCACCGCCGTATCGTAATAGTATCCGACGGTAATTATACGGGCCTCCAGTTCGTCGAGGAACCAGTGCAGAAAGTCGTCGAAGTTGCCGCCGTAGAAGGTCGGCTGCACGTCCAGCTCGAAGTGCCGTCCGGGTCCGATAACTCCCGGCTCCTCCGGGTCTCGCCTCGCCCTGCGTTCTCTCATGGAGCGCGGCAGGTTATATATAGTGGTATCGTAAACTGCCTTCCAGTCCCCTGCCGATGCGACCAGCGGAGCGGGCACCCCGCTATCGCTACGGGCAATATGCGATTGGAGCGCAGCGGGCATTCCGCCCGCCCCGTCAGCACCGTCAGCCCCGAAAACTACCCCGTCCAGACCCCCATCGAACCGGTAAAACGTATTGTCCCCGGCTGCGGTGAAATCGAGTTCCGTACCGACCACTCCGTCCGGGCCGCCCTTCACCACGAACCGCGACACTCCGGCCTCGTTTTCAACTATTATACCGAGGTCCATACCTCGCACCTGGTCGGCCAGCTCCGTGTATCCGAGAAATTCCAGCGAGGATACTATCGCGTCTTTATATAACCCCAGCCCCCGAACCAAGTATACCGCGGGATATATCCGTTTACCGGCACCGGTTGCTTCCGATTCCAGTCCGTAGGGTACCTTAACCGCGAGCAGACCTCCCTGCCCTTTCGTAGCCACGAGGGTTATCTCATACTCGGCAGAGGCCAGCCGTAGGTCCTGCGCTATCATGGGAATCAATGGCGCGAAGAACGCCGAACCGACATACCACGCTATCCGGACCGTCATATCCGGCACACCGCCCACCATGAGGGTTATATTCTCCTTCGGGACGACATAACCGTTCTCCAGTTGGGTGGCATTCATCAGGTCGATATAGTACGCCGCCCTCCCGTAACGGCCGTATAGTTTTGCCGAAGGACGGTAGGTGTAGGCATAAAATCCCTCCGAAGTGAGATAACCGGGATGGACCGTATTGGCCTTGAAAAATTTAAGCGGGTACCACGCCTTATTCCCCGACCCGTCCACGGCGTAGACGAGGGTGTTTTCGGGCAGTGCATCGAGCGCCTGCCGTGTCTTCCCGTCGGCCCGGATATGCATAACGGCGGTATGGATATCCTCGAGCGCGTCGCCGCCGGGCATCAGCGCCCCGTCGAGCAGGATGGGCCGCCCCTGCGGGGTAAAAATTATAAAGGCCGCCCCGAAACCGGCTATGGCGTCGTCTTCCAGCCTGCCCAGTTCCTGCCCGGCCCTTGTGAGTATCCTCCAGGGTGCCCGCAGCGGCAGTTCGTCACCGAACAGGTTTTTCTCCGACAGGATAACATTCTCGTGGAGCCACAGTTTTTCGGCCTCCTCCCCGCCCGGACCCGCGGCCACGGCGAAAACTCCCGGGGCGAACAGAAACGGTATTAAACACAGAAGGTACCTGAAAGGCATGGCAGGGTATGTTTTTTGGTTGTTATACATCGGTGCTGCTCTTTTTTGGTAAAGATAACATTTACCGCCCAAAAACCGAACCGCACCCTCCGGTCTCCCTTACGCGGGCCGGGAGCGATGCAATAAAAGGGCGGGGAAAGTTGTAAAGGTGGCAAAACGGTAATATCTTTGGGAAATAAACCAACTTTATAAAATATTATGAATACCGGACTTATTATCACCCTTGCCGTAGTCGTCGTGCTGGTGCTGATGCTGATATCGATGTATAACCGGCTGGTCAAACTGCGCAACAACCGCGAGAACGCGTTTGCCGATATCGACGTGCAGCTCAAGCAGCGGCATGACCTTATCCCCCAGTTAGTGGAGAGTGTGAAGGGTTACGCCTCGCACGAGAAGGAGACGCTCGACCGCGTTATTCAGGCTCGTAACGGCGCCATGCAGGCCAGTACGATAGACGACAAGATAGTCGCCGAGACCAAACTCTCTTCCGCCCTCAGCGGAATGAGGATTACACTCGAAGCCTACCCCGACCTCAAAGCCAACCAGAACTTCCTCCAGTTGCAGGAAGAAATTTCGGATATAGAGAACAAACTTGCATCGGTAAGGCGCTACTTCAACTCCGCAACCCGCGAGCTGAACAATGCCGTACAGACCTTCCCGTCCAATATCATCGCCGGGATGTTCGGTTTCCACAAGGAGATAATGTTCGACCTCGGCGAAACGCGGGCCACGCTCGAAGAGGCTCCAAAAATACAGTTTTAATCATCTTCCGAGACAAAGGCGGAGTATTTCTTCGTCCTTCCCTTTTTTGAAAAGGAGGGAATTATGTAGTACATAATACCGGACATTTCGCCCGAAAACAACCCGACAACCATTTATATATGGAATATGTAGGAATTTAAACCCAGCAGAGACGTAACAACGCCCGCTCGATTCTGCTGCTGGTGCTCTTTCCGATACTCGTGCTGGGGCTTATCCTCCTGTTCTGCTTCCTGCTGGCCCTGTTGTTGAACGACGGGTCGGCGGAGGGAATTTCGCAGTGGGTATGGTCCATGTTCCTCGAGACCGCGCCGTGGGCCGTGGCGGGAGTTGCCCTCTGGTTTATCATCGCCTATTTTACCAATACGCGGATAATCAGCAAGGCCACCCATTCGCGGCCGCTCGAGAGGAGGGAGAACAAGAAGATATACAATATGGTCGAAAACCTCTGCATGACGCAGGGGATGCCGATGCCCCGGATTAACGTTATCGACGACCCATCGCTCAACGCATTCGCAAGCGGTATCAACGAGAAGACCTATACCGTCACCCTCACCACGGGTATAATAGAGAAGCTGGACGACGACGAACTCGAAGGCGTAATCGCGCATGAACTGTCGCATATACGCAACCGCGACGTGCGCCTCTTGATAGTATCGATTGTTTTCGTCGGGATTTTCGCTATGGTGGCGCAGCTTGCCCTGCGGATGGCGGCGCGCACACCGCGCAGCCGCAACAGCAAGGGCGGCGGTGGAGCGGTGGTGATACTGCTGCTGGCCGCGCTTTTGGCGTTCCTCGGGTACATGTTCTCGTCGCTGATGCGGTTCGCCATATCCCGCAAACGGGAATATCTTGCCGACGCGGGTGCGGCAGAAATGACGCGCAACCCGCAGTCGCTCGCCAGCGCCCTTCGCAAAATATCCGGTAACCCGGCCGTAGAGGGGCTGACGCGTGACGATGTGGCTCAGCTCTTTATCGAGCATCCTTCGGCCGCAGCCAACGGCAAAAAGAAGGGCGGCGGTTTCCGCTCGCTGTTCGCCACCCACCCGCCCATCGAGAAGCGCATCGAAGTGCTCGAGCAGTTCTGACCTACCCGCTATGAATAGACCAAAGAGCCGCGTCGAGTCAACGCGGCTCTTTATGCTGTTCCGGTGCTTATTAAGGCAAACCGCTCCCGGCGGAGCGGATATAAATAACGGGACGTCCGGTTCGGACAGGCTGATTCCACAACCTCAAAAAAAAGGGGGCCGTTCAACGAACAGCCCCCTTTATATTTTATTCGGGAGCTTTATACCGTGATATCCAGTATCTCAAAATTGATAATTCCTACCGGAGCGTTCACCTCTATCTTCTCGCCCTTGGAGCGGCCCAGCAGGGCCTTTCCAATCGGCGTGCCGATTGCCAGCTTACCCTCCTTCAGGTTGGCCTCGTTTTCCGAAACGAGCATATAGGTAACCTCCATGTTGGTATTCAGGTTCATCAGGCGGACCTTACTCAGTATCTGAACTTTACCGGTATCTATCTGCGACTGGTCGAGTATTCGGGCGTTGGCAAGGTCCGCCTCCATCCTGGCGATTCTCATTTCGAGCATGCCCTGCGCCTCCTTGGCGGCATCGTACTCCGTATTCTCGGACAGGTCCCCCTTGTCGCGCGCTTCGGCTATCTGCGCCGAAATCGCAGGCCGTTCGACCGACCTGAGATGTTCCAGTTCGGCCTTTAATTTCTGGTAACCGCTTTCGGTCAGGTAAATTACATTTGATGCCATAACTTAAAATCCTAAGACAAAAAAACAGAAAATCCCGGCCATTAAGCCGGAACTCTCCTACATTTCATATAAGGCAAAGTTATAAATAAATTCCGAACCGGCAAAGAGTTATGGCATAATTGTTATCTTTGTATAGGGCGGAACCAGTAGCTTTTTCGACGGATGATATCTCTATCACTTGTGGCCGTGTCGGACCTGAAACTGATGGCGACGATATGTTACGCCATCATTGTCGTCGTGACCATAGGCCTTATCATCCACGAGAAACGAGAGCCTGTCAAGGCCCTCGCATGGATAACCGTCATCGCGCTTATTCCCGTAGCGGGTCTGTTCCTCTACATAATTTTCGGGCGAAATCACCGGAAGGCGAAAATATTCAACCTCAAGGAGATAACCGACCTCGAGCTGTTCGATATCCTGAGCCGCAAACAGGTGGAGGCCATCCGGAACCCCGACCTGCTGGTCCACGGAGCCATTTCGGACAATAAGGATATTATCACCCTGCTCCTGAACACCAACAAATCGCTGCTTACGATGCGTAACCGCATTACAGTGCTCAACAACGGCAAGAATACTTTTTCGGCCATTATCAAAGCGCTCCGCGAAGCTAAATCTTCCATCCACATCGAATATTATATCTACGAAAACGACCGTATCGGCAAGAAGATAACCAAAATATTGCTGGAAAAGGCCCGGGCAGGCGTGGAGGTGCGTTTCATCTACGACGACGTGGGAAGTTGGGGACTTAGCCGCAAATTCCTGCGTACGCTGCGCAAAGCCGGGGTAGAAGTGGGGTGTTTCATGCCGGTGGTGTTCCCGTGGCTGACCAGCCGTGTGAATTACCGCAACCACCGCAAGATTATCGTGGTGGACGGCGCCGTAGGGTTTACCGGCGGAATCAATATCGCCGAACGGTATCTGCGGCGGGGCCGCAAAGGGATATGGCGCGATACGCACCTGCGGCTCGAAGGGGAGTCGGTCTCGATGCTCCAGACCATTTTCGCCACCGACTGGTATTTCGTGAGCGGGAAGAAACAGATAGCATTCTCGGACAAGTATTTTCCAAAAGTCAGGATACACGATACGGTGCCGGTGCAGATAGCTTCCAGCGGTCCCGACTCCGACTGGGCATCCATAATGCAGGCGTTCTTCGCCGCCATAACCCGCGCCGAGGACCATATATATATATTCTCTCCTTACTTCCTGCCCAATCAGGCCATACTCACCGCCCTTAAAACCGCAGCCCTCAGCGGCATCGACGTACGGGTTATAATACCCAGCCGCTCCGACTCGAAGATAGTCTACTGGGCGACGCGTTCCTATATTTCGGAACTGATGGAAGCCGGAATAAAAGTGTACCTTTACTGCAAGGGATTCAACCACTCGAAGGTTATCATCATAGACGGGAGCTTCTCGTCGGTCGGAACGGCCAATATGGATATACGCAGTTTCGAAGACAACTTCGAATTGACGGCCATTATCTATGACAGGAAGATAGCCCGCGAACTGGAAGGTTATTTCATGCAGGACATCGAGCACTGCATACACGTTACTCCCGAAATGTGGGAAGAGCGGTCGAACCTCCACTCGGTCTACGAATCGCTGGCCCGGCTGCTTAGCCCGTTGCTATAACCGAATATTAACTCTCCCGTAACGGGACTCAAACTCTGATAATGAAAAAAGTTCACTTCTGTATTCTATCCGTAACCATGTTGCTGGCCGGTTGCGCCGGTAAAGCCGAAAACCTCTCCGAATCGCTGCTCTGGAAAGTTACCGGCAACGGGCTCGACAGTCCGTCATACCTGTTCGGCACCCACCATTTTATCTCCACCGACGTACTGGGAGCCTACCCGTCGTTCGAAAAAGCATTGTCCGAATCGTCCGTAGTGGTGGGTGAAATGGATATGGAGGACTCCGCTACTTCACAAATGCTGGTTATGGAATACGCCATGCTTCCCGACGGAGTTACTTACGGCGAACTTCTGACCGAAGAGGAGTGCGACAAACTCGACCGGCTGCTGGTCGAACACCTCGGCATCGGCCTGGAAATGTACGGCGCCTTCAAACCGGCAATGCTCTCGGCGATGTACTCCGCGTTTACCTATATGAGTGCCGACCCTACATACGACCCCATGAGTCATGAACCTATCGACAGTTATATACAGCGGATGGCGGCCACGGACAGCAAACCCATCATAGGGCTCGAGACCGTCACCGAACAACTCGAACTGCTGATGGATTTCGAGCCCCTCGAATCTCAGGCCCAAATGCTCCTGTGCGCCCTCGAGCATAGCGACGACGGTATTGACGAACTGCTACTGCAAACACAGCTCTATTCCGAAGGCCGTTTGCAGGAGCTTTACGACCAGTCGTTCAACAACGACGATGACCCCTGCCCGATGTCGGAGGCGTTCGAACTGGCCCTCAACACAACCCGTAACGAGAACTGGCTAACTCGTATTCCGGCCCTGATGGCCGAAGGCCCGTCATTTATCGCCGTAGGGGCGCTACACCTTGCCGGGGAACCGGGGCTGATTAACCGATTGCGCGAAATGGGGTATACCGTGGAGCCTTTGAGGTAGACAAGGTTTTAACCTCATTAAGGCAGAAAGTTATATAAATTAAGGTAAGTACTTCATTAACCCCACTTTTAGCGGGCCGCCACCGGCGGGCGCGCGTCTTAAAGCAAACATAATTTAACCTTAGTGTAAATATGTACCCAGTTACCTGACTTATAAAACAGATCCTTCGTTACACTCAGAATGACATTTCTTCGATTATGTCATTCTGAGCGAAGCGAAGAATCTGGAATGGTTTACTACACAAGATGTGTATCTTATTTCATATATTAGGTAGTCCTTCGTTACACTCAGGATGACAATCCTTGATTATGTCATTCTGAGCGAAGCGAAGAATGTGGAATGGTTTGCTAAACAAGATGTGTATTTTATTTCATATATTAGGTAGTCCTTCGTTACACCGGATGACAATCCTTGATTATGTCATTCTGAGTGAAGCGAAGAATCTGGAATGGTATCCTATACAAAGAGCGTATCTTATTTATATAAAATGTAAGTCCTTCGTTACACTCAGGATGACAATTCTTCGAATATGTCATTCTGAGCGAAGCGAAGAATCAGGAATCATGCCCTATTCAAAGAGGCGTATCTTATTTTTACAAAAAGGTAGATCCTTCACTTCGTTCAGGATGACAATATGTATTAATACCACTAAATACTAAACAGAGAGGACCCCGGCAAAACCGGGGTCCTCAATCATATGCAATCGCCTCTTATTAAAGCACGCCTATCTCCTTGAGTACATCGTTAGTCTTGCGGACCGCGGCCGCACTCTCTTCGAACAGCGCCTTTTCTTTCTCGGAAAGTTTGATTTCCAGTACCTTCTCCACACCGTTACGGCCGATAACCGCCGGAACACCGATGCAGATATCGCTCTGCCCGTACTCGCCGTCGAGGCTCACGCACGAGGGAACCACCTTCTTCTGGTCACGCAGGATAGACTCCACCACATACGCCGCGGCCGCTCCCGGGGCGTACCATGCCGAGGTACCGAGCAGTTTGGTAAGCGTCGCGCCACCTACCATCGTGTCGGCAACTACCTGCTGCAACACGTCCTCGCCGAGGAACTCCGATACCGGACTGCCCTTGTAAGTGGCTTTGCTTACGAGCGGCACCATCGTGGTGTCGCCGTGCCCGCCGATTACCTGACCTTCGATTTCGTTTATATTCGCATCGAGCGCCTTGCTCAGGTAGCATTTGAAACGGGCGCTGTCCAGTGCGCCGCCCATACCGAAAATCTGGTTGCGGGGCAGGCCGCTGGTCTTGCAGGCAAGGTAAGTCATCGTATCCATCGGGTTGCTCACGATGATGACTATTGCGTCCGGCGAATATTTCAGAACACTCTCCACCACGCTTTTAACAATACCGGCGTTGGTGCCGATAAGCTCTTCGCGGGTCATACCCGGCTTGCGCGGGATACCGGAAGTTATCACCACCACGTCGCTGCCCGCGGTTTGGCTGTAATCGCCCGTTACGCCGGTCAGTTTGGTATCGATATCGAGCAGGGTCTCCGTCTGGAACATATCCAGTACTTTGCCTTCGGCAAGACCTTCCTTGATATCGATAAGAACCACTTCGCTCGCCGTCTCCTTGATGGCAAGCACGTTTGCACAGGTAGCGCCCACGTTCCCGGCGCCTACCACTGTAACTTTACTCATAATTATAGTGTTTTAAAATTAACCTCATCCAAAGATGTTAACCTATCGTGGCTTCATAAGCGGCGGCGTCCATAAGGCCGTCCGGCTCCGAAGCGTCGCTCATACGGACCTTTATCATCCAACCCTCGCCGTACGGGTCCTTATTTACGGTATCAGGGGCGTCGTTAAGCGCCTCGTTGAACTCGAGTATTTCGCCGCCCACGGGCAGGAACGCGTCCGAAACGGTCTTCACCGCCTCTATCGAACCGAACACCTCACCCTGCGCGAGCGTCTCTCCAACCGTGGTCACATCGACGAAAACAATGTCCCCCAACTGGCTCTGGGCGAAATCCGTTATACCTATTATGGCGATATCGCCCTCTACCTTGACCCATTCGTGGTCGCTCGAATACTTAAGTCCTGACGGGATATTCATAGTGATGATTTTTGTGGTTTGAAAAATTCCGAACCAAAGTTACGCTTTATTTCCGGACGGGCAAACAATACTGTGAATATTTTAACAGTAAAACCGGAGGCGGTAGGCCCGTTATTTGTCCGACCGGGATTTACGGTGCGGTACGGCAACAAACAGGCCGCATTAGGTGACAGGTCCTGTGGATACCCGGTCCTTTCCGGGCTGGCCTGCCGTAAGGGAAGATTTAAGGTCTTTACGAGGTGTGGATTTATAGGTAACCATATCCAGTTTCACACTACTTATTTTTAGCGGCCCGCCAACCCGCCACAGGCGGGCCGCACGTTTGCAATGCAGAGGTACTTTTCATATTGTTACCAATTTATATTATCGTAATGCATGAAACCCGTGTTATTTAGTATTTTTGTAGCTTGATTCGATAAAACCGGATGCGGGATTACACCAGATATTCATTTTACCTCACGATACTCGTCATGGTCGGGCTGTTGGGCATCAGCCGTATACCGGCTTTCACGGTAGCCGGAGTGAAATTCAAGAGGGCCAATATCGTATCGGACCTCTACCGTTACGACGACGAAACCGCCACGGACGAGGACGCAGGCCTGAGCCGGGACGACCTCGACTTTATCCGCGACATGGAGGACGCCGCGAACTATGCCGCCGAAGGTGAAGACGATATACCCGACGAACCGGCCGAGCCGGAAAACCAGCCGGGCCAGCAGACGTGGGATTTCGGCGGCGACACCGGAGTGGGTACGACGGACGCCGGGACAGGCAGAGCGGAAATCCAGCTGGACGGGGTGACCGTTATCGAGGACTATTCGCCGGACGGGGCCATACACCGTTTCGGGGAGTTGCTGGGCAGCGCCACACGGTCTCGTAACGTAAGGATAGCTTTCCTCGGCGACTCGTTTATCGAGGGTGATATAATCACGGCCGACGTACGCGAACAGCTTCAGGAGATGTACGGCGGGCAGGGAGTAGGGTTCGTCGCAATGGCATCCATCACGGCCGAATACCGCCCTACGGTGCGGCACACCTTCCGCGGGTGGAAAGACTACCTGCTGGCCAATAAGAAGAACGTGCCGGAGTGGTACGGCGACCGGTTCTACGTCTCCGGGATTATTTCCGCTCCCGTAAGCGACGCATGGTCTCAGTACGAGACCACTACCTACCGCAAACATATCGGCGAGGTCCCCGTGGTGAGGTTCTTTTACAGTTCGATGGTACCGGCCGATATTCTGTTCCAAGTAAACGACACGCACGAGCGGTCCTTCCCGGCCGACTCTTCGGGAGCGGTACAACAGATCAATATTTCCGGTTCGGGAATCCGGAAGGTCCATGTTTCGGTACCGCCGACAGAGGGTTTCGCCGGGTACGGAATCAGTTTCGAGGGGCGCAACGGGGTGTTGGTGGATAACTACTCCATCCGAAGCAGTACCGGGCTGTCCCTGTTCGGCACCTCGGCGGCGGTCAATTCCGCCATGAACCGGATGCTGGGCTACGACCTTATCGTGCTCCAGTACGGCCTCAATATTATGAGCGCAGAGGTGACCGGATACTCGAGTTACGGCGAGCAGTTCCGCAACCTTATAAATTACATCAAGCGTTGTTTCCCCTCTGCGGCGATAATCGTAATGGGGGTGAGAGACCGGAGTATGCAGTCCGGCGGCGAGTTCGTTACAATGCCCGCTGTGCCTGCCATGGTTAAGGAACAGCGGTCGGCGGCAGAGGAGTGCGGCGTGGCGTTCTGGAACACATATCAGGCTATGGGCGGGTACAACAGTATGCGGCGATTCGCCGAGTGGGGCTGGGCCGCCAAGGACTATACCCATCTGAGTTTCGGCGGCGGTAGGAAAATTGCTACCGAGTTCGTAAAAGCCATCGAATACGCGCGGCTGAACGCTTACAGTCCGTCCGGTGAGGGCGAAGAAGATGGCGGAGAGTTACCGGTGCGTTATGAACCGCCCGTTACCGGGCAGGAAGATTCGATAGCGGCAGGTCATGCAGCCGGAGCGGTGCGGGAAGATAGAAGTGAACCGGGCGGGGTATCCGACTGGAATTTCGACGACTCTCCTCCAGGGGAAGAGGTCGGTTTGGCAGAAGATAGTCCTCTTGCCGAAACTATTGACCCTACCGGGCCGGACGAACCGTTTAACGATGACCCGGAGGTTACAAACCATGAAGATAATTCCGGCGGGAGTGACCAGGTTATCGACAGCGCGGATGGTGATATTATCGACGACAACGGAGAGCAGGCCGAGGAATCCGGAAAAGTTCAGGACTTACCCGATCCGGTACCGGGCGAAGAAAATACTAATAATTTACGGTGAATACAAGGAAATACCTGATACCATGTATCCTGCTCGTGGCGGGGACGGCCCTGTTCGGGGCTATCTCCCCTATCGGGCGCAGCACGGCGGAGGTCGGAGAAAACTCCCCGGGCGACTCCGTCGACGGAGTGCCGCGCGTGGTACTGGACCGGGAGCTCGCCGCACTGGTAAACGACAGCCTGAACATTATCGTCGACCGGGACGGTGCGCTGCATCCCTTTTTGGAGAAACTGGCTGAGCTTCGCCAAGGCGGAAGCGGCGTGGTGAATATCCTGCATATCGGGGATTCGCACGTACAGGCCGGATTCTGGGACGACCGGATGCGCGAACATTTAACGCGCGATTTCGGTAATGCCGGACGCGGGCTGGTCCTTCCCCACAGGCTGACCGGGACCAACGAACCGCGCGACTACTATATCCGCACCGGTGTCGGGTACGAGGGTTACCGTACGACCTCCAACCAACGGGGTGAGAAGCTGGCTTTCACGGGTACGGGTGTCGAATTCACAGGCGGGGCACCGAACATGGAGATTTGGCATAGGGGCGGTTTCGACGCCGTGACGGTACACCACCACCCGGCGGCGCCGTTCCTCGCGCCACCCGATTCTCTGCTGCTCGATATGCAGTGCGCGATGGGCGATACGGAGTACAGCACCACATATTATCTGAACCGGACGGTGGATACGCTTCGGATGGAGGCCCTGTTCGCCCCGGCCGATTATGTCCCGCTTTACTACGGGTTCACCCTCCACGGCGGCCCAACGGGGGTGATGTACCATGCTGTGGGTGCGAACAGCGCGGCCTTCGAGCACTTCGAGCGGCAGACCACCATCCCCGACGGCGGAGCGGCGGCGGTGCTTCCCGACCTTATAATCGTCTCGCTCGGCACAAACAACTGTTTCGGCCGGAATTACAGGAGCGCCGCTCTCCGGTTGGTCGTGGAACGGTTCTTCGGGGCTGTGGCCGCAAATTACCCGGGCCTCCCCGTGCTGGTGACCACACCGCGCGAGAGTTGCAATCTCTCGCGCGGACGGCGCGTTCCCAACCCGAATATAGAGGACGCGGCGGCAGTAATCCGGGAATCGGCGGAAGCGGCCGGGTTCGCATACTGGGACCTCTATAATGCCGCCGGAGGACGCGGTATAGCCGAGACTTGGTATAACCTGAAATTGTCGGGACGTGACCGTATACACCTTACCGAATCCGGGTACCAACTGGTGGGCGATATGTTGTACGACGCCATTGCAAAGTATTATAACGGTTATATATCGGTGCCGGATGAGGTCAGGGCACGCGTTAACAGCCTTCGCCCCGGCACCGCACCAGTCCGGGACCCGTACGACTCCTTCCGGCGGTACAGTCGGCTAATGGCCGCCGGGGACCTGTACCGCATTAGCCGAGACCGAATTTAGACTCCGAACAAAATGCTGACCCGAACATTAAGAAATATATTAACCGCCCTTACCGCCATCACTCTGTCGCTCACCGTGTTTTCGGATGCACTGGCCGGCCGGGCGGACGTCAGCATAATCCCTGACCTTACGTATACCGGGGCGGCAGGATTCTGTAACGACGACGCAGTACCGGCATCGACGGCCACCGGGACGGGAGGTTACCTTTTAAGGGGAGAGAAACTCAGAGCAGATTCGGGTGTTGATGGGGACGCCGCGGAAGCGGGCGGTGATATGCACTTTGCGGAATCCGGTGAGGATGGGGACGTCGCGGAAGCGGGCGGCGAAATGTGCCTTGCGGAAGCGGGCGGCGAAATGCGCCTTGCGGAATCAGGTGGGGATGTGGACGTCACGGAATCGGGCGGCGAATTGCACCTTGCGGAATCCGGTGGTGATATGGATACCGCAGAATCGGGCGGTGACATGCACCTTGCGGAATCCGGTGGGGATATGCACGTTGCGGAATCACCCGGAATCAAACCGGTAGGACTTCCACTAACCCCGGCCGAGGGTGCCACTGCCGAACCGGCAGAGGGTGCCACGGACAATCCGGCCGAAGGTGCCACTGCCGAACCGGCGAATCCCATCGGAGGAGGAGAGAGGCCTGACGACCACCCTAGCCTTATGGACGGGGATGCGGTTCCCCTTGCCGATGCCGACGGTCTCGGCGAGCTGGCCATCGGGCAGAGCTTTACCGAAACGATTAAGGCGCTTGTTTCGTACGACCCGGAAGCCCCCATGATATTCAGCAGCGGGTTGTTCCTGTTTCTGTTCGCCGGTTTCACCCTGTTCTACGGCCTCTTCCGGCGCAAACCGGTCGGCAGGATGGTCTATATACTTCTGTTCTCGCTCTACTTTTACTATAAATCGAGCGGGCTCTATTTTCTGCTCGTTCTTCTGGTCGCCACCACCGACTTTTTCATCGGGCTGTGGATGGGACGCTCCGAAAACCAAAAGTTACGCAAGTCACTCCTATGGCTGAGTATCATAATAGACCTCGGGCTACTGGGCTATTTCAAGTACACAAATTTTTTTATCGGCATTGCCAACGACCTGTTCGGCAAAGGGTTCCTCGACTTCCGGAATATCTTCCTTCCGGTCGGCATTTCATTCTTCATATTCCAGTCCATCAGTTATACTATCGATATTTACCGACGGCGTATCGAACCTTTGACTTGTTGGCTGGACTACGCGTTTTACCTCTCGTTCTTTCCCCAGCTTGTCGCCGGTCCCATTGTCCGGGCGCGTGATTTTATTCCGCAGATACGACAGAACCCGCTTATGGTAACCCGCGGCATGTTCGGGACCGGGGTGTTCCTTATCGCGACCGGCCTGTTCAAGAAAGCTGTAATATCGGACTATATAAGCCTAAACTTCGTAGACCGCATTTTCGACGCTCCGCTGTTATACAGCGGTTTCGAGAATCTGATGGGGGTATACGGCTATGCCCTCCAGATTTATTGTGACTTTTCCGGTTATTCGGATATGGCTATCGGCATAGCGCTTATTCTCGGTTTCCGGTTCAACCGCAACTTCGACTCCCCGTATAAGTCCGCCACCATTACCGAGTTCTGGCGGAGATGGCATATTTCGCTCTCGAGTTGGCTGAAGGATTATCTTTATATTTCTCTGGGCGGAAACCGTAAGGGCAAAGTGCGTACATACCTCAACCTTATGATTACGATGCTGTTGGGCGGCCTGTGGCACGGTGCGGCTCTGAGATTCGTATTCTGGGGAGCCCTGCACGGCGCATCGCTTGCCGTACACAAATTCCTGATGGGATTGTTCCCGGCGATGAAACCCGAGGGCAGCGAAATGAAGCGGATATGGCGCATCCTCGGCATCCTGTTTACATTCCACCTGGTCTGTTTCGGCTGGATATTTTTCCGCGCTCCGGATACCGGGACGGCTTATGCCATAATGGGTCGGATTGCCGGGGGGCTTAACTGGCGTATCATCCCGGGCGTTATCACCGGTTATGCCGGGGTGTTTACCCTTATTGCTATCGGATACCTGCTGCATTTCACTTCGGAAAAGATGGAAACCACCGCAACCCGTAAAATTGCGAACATACCCGTATGGTGCCACGCCATCCTACTTATTGCCGTTATTTGGATTGTGATGCAGATAAAATCGGCCGGTATCCAGCCGTTTATCTATTTCCAGTTCTGATCGATATAAGCCCGAATCCAATCCATTATCAGAAACACCACCCGCACCTGTTTTAACTCGGCCTCGGGTCCGGCTTTGCCCATTCCGGCAGATGACCAATCCACTTTCTGAAGTGGCTCCGGCCGTGACATGTGAAATACCCGTTTATAACATTCAATACAGTACGCCATACCGAATATTTATCCGGGCATAAAAAAGAGCCGCCGCCCCATTGAGGGCGGCGGCTCTTTAAAATCAGAACCGACTTTACAGGCCTTTGTTGGCCGCATAACTAATCTTCAAGGCATTCGCACGGCGAAGCTCCTGCTTCACGTCCGTGATAACACCCATCAGCGTAGTCCTGTCCGCTTTTATGGAAACGGTCATCGCCGCGCGGTCGGCTTCCGAAAGTTTATCCCTCTCAGAGGCGATGAATTCCAGAATGTCCTGTGTAGTCTTGTAGCTGTCGTTGAGCTGGATACGCGGAGCGGTACCGAACTGTGCGCGAAGTGCGGCAGTCGACGGTTCGCCGATTTGTATATAACTCACGAGCTGCTTCTTCTCGAGTTTCTGAACCTCCGTAGCATCGGGTAACTGAAACCTTACCAAAAGGTCCTGTTCCCTCATGGTGGTCGCTATCATAAAGAAGAAGAGAATCATGAAAATAATGTCGGGTAGCGAAGAGGTGGAAATAGCTCCTATCTCCTTCCCTCCTTTTTTCTTCATTACTGCCATACTATCTTCCTCCTTCTATGTTGCGCGGTTCCGCTTCCGATATCTTCGATGGAACAGCCTTCGTAATAATCTGGCGCTGGTCTTCCGGAAGATCGAGGAACTTCTTACCCCACTTCGCCATCGAGACTTCGTCGCGGATTTCGTTCACAGCACGCGTGAGTTCGTTCTGTACCTGTATATAGGTATCGTAACTCGTACCGCGGTCGTTCTGCAACGATATCACACCCTGACTGACGGGATATTGTCCGTAACCCTCTATCTCCTGCATCTCTTTTTCCGGAAGGTTCTCATCGTCATAGATATTCAGGATAAAGTCTTTGGCCTTGTCTTTCAACTGCGTTACATCGATTACCTCGCCTCCTGCATTGATCTGGTTGAACCTGTTGACAAAAACCAGCATAATATTCCGCTGTTTGATATCTATCTCCGTGTCGGGATTTTCCGCGATAGGCGGAAGAACCCTCTGAAGACCGGTGTCAACGTTCATCGTTGTGGCTACGAGGAAAAAGATAAGCAGAAGGAAAGCGATGTCGGCCATCGACCCCGCATTGACTTCCTGTACTTTTCTTTTACTTGCCATATTAGGACTTGGTAATCTTATTTAAAACTGTTCCTGATTTCGCCCAGGACCACTACGATAACTGCAAGGCCGAAAGCGATGTAGGTCGTGATAAGCCCCGTATCCGAGATTTTAAGCTCTCCGTAGTTGGTAAAGTAACCGCCTGCGGAATTTACTACCGGCTCGGTGCTGGCCATAGCCCAGGCAATTCCCACGACCACGACCACAACGACCAGCCCTATCAGGGAACGCAGCGCCCCGCGGGGATTCTGCGCCAGGTTGAACAGCGGGAGAAGGACCGTAACAACCACACCTATACCGAACAGTATATACGCCCAGTTAAGGAGGAAGCTAACTCCGTCTTCACCGTTCACCGCCACCACGATAAGTGCAACGACCGATATAGCCAGAAGCAAATATTTAAGTATCGATAATATTTTAGTCATAGCGAAAATTACTTTTTGCTGTATTTGGTAAGGATATCCACGAGGGTAATCGAACTGTCTTCCATCGAAACCACGAGGCTGTCGACTTTAGAAAGGATGTAGTTGTAGAATATCTGAAGGATAACGGCTACGATAAGACCGGCGAGCGTCGTCAGAAGGGCCACTTTGATACCGCCTGCCACGAGGGTCGGGCTGATATCGCCTGCCGCCTGAATCGAGTCGAACGCACCGATCATACCCACTACCGTACCCATGAACCCTAACATAGGGGCGATGGCGATAAAGAGGCTGATCCATGTAAGGCCGCTTTCCATCTGGCCCATCTGAACGGAACCGTAGGATACGACAGATTTTTCCACTACATCGAGACCTTCGTCGTAACGTTCGAGACCCTGATAGAATATACTTGCTACCGGACCGCGGGTGTTACGGCAAACTTCCTTAGCCGCTTCGATACCGCCGTTGGCAAGGGCATCCTCTACGTTAGCGATGAGTTTGCGGGTATTGGTGGTGGCAAGGTTGAGGTAAATAACGCGCTCTATAACGATTGCCAGACCGAAGATAAGACACAGAAGCACAGGCGTCATCCAGCCCACACCACCTTCGAGGAATTTTTGTTTGATAACCTGATGCAAAGGTTCTCCGTCCAGATCAACTTCCGGGTTCGTTGCCGCAGCAGGAGTTTCAATGACCTCTTCGGCCTGGGCGGTTTCGACAACCTCCTCATCCTGAGCATAAACATTCACAGCACCGAAACTGAGCATACCGGCTACTGACAAAAACAAAAGAATTTTTTTCATAGTTAGTGATTGAAATTGATTAGTAACTTATTCGTTTCTTTTTCTCTGTTATGTGTTGATAACTTGGTTTTAATCGTTGTGGTTCTTAATCCGGCAGACATCCGCCAGCAGACGTCGTCCACGCCTTTCTCCCGGTCCGGCTCCTTACAAAAAGCCCGCACGGTATTGAAACAAAGTTACGAAAAGTCCTCTTAAACTATACTTTATGCCGGTAAAAATATTAATAAATTTTCCGTTATGCAAATTTCCGGTTAATCGTCCACCATGCCCGGATTTTCCAGCGGCCCCATCCGGTACGGCTCCGGCAAGTCGTATACCTTCGCCCCCTCTCAAACATTATACCGATGGTAAGATATACAAAAATAGGTGACAGGGATTTTTATTAAATGGAATATTTATCTAAAAATATGTAATATCGGACGGAAAAGCCGGATAAATGACTCGAAAAGGAGCTTTTCTCTTTTATTAGTTGTCGTGATTAATTAACCGGATATTCCATAATCCGGGTTCGCGTTCTATTTCATTCATGCAAAGTACACGCTGCGGTTTCCAAAATTATAGTGGGGATTAATTCGTGGGAAGGAGCCCTCCACAAATAATTCTAAGTAGGGACATATGGTACTCGGGTTCGGCATAATAAGGGATTACAGATCCCTCCCGCCTCGCCGGCGGGGCTGTCCAAACGAAGATTCTACCGGCAGAGCCAAAGAAAAGGTGTGAGGTAATCGATTCGCCGGATGAGGGATTACAGATGCCTCCCGCCTCGCCGGCGGGGCCGTACAAACGAAGATTTTCCCGGCAGAGCCAAAGAAAAGGTGTGAGGTAATCGATTCGCCGGATGAGGGATTACAGATCCCTCTCGCCTCGCCGGCGGGGCCGTACAAACGAAGATTCTACCGGCTGAGCCGGTATTAAAAACATAGCAGAGACCGCTGCAAAGTAAACTTTGGCGGTCTCTGCTATGTTTTTAATGTCCTTCCGGACAAAAATCTTCGTTTGCGGAGAAAGAGGGATTCGAACCCACGATACCCTTTTGGGGTATACGCACTTTCCAGGCGCGCACCTTAAGCCACTCGGTCATTTCTCCGTACTCTTTCCGGATACCGGCCCGTATCACCCCTCGGCAATATCCCGGCCACCCACCCGGCTACCGTTATTTCCCGAAAATAGATACGTAACGGTTGCCAAAGATAATAAAAATTTCTTTTCAGATAAAAAACAGTACGCAAATTCGACACCCCGTGGCCGGACGTAACCGTCGGGAAAACCACCGCACACCCGGCCTATAACGTCATTTCACCCCGCAGGGATGTGCCGAGCAGGCGGCTGGTCCCGGACGTATCCAGTCCCGCCCCCAGAACATACATCATCTTGGTAACGGCGGCTTCGGTAGTAATGTCCTTCCCGCTGATTACACCCGCTTCCTGTAAACGGATTCCCGTCTCGTACAGTTCCATCGCGACACTGCCGCTGGCGCACTGCGTAACGTTCATTACCGGCAGTCCCCTGTCGACCGTCTCAGCAATGGCTCGCGTAAACCACTTCTCGGTCGGGGCGTTACCCGAACCGAAAGTCTCCAGCACGACTCCCCTGACCGGTTCGATAGCGAGTATCGACCGGAGCAGATTCTCGTTCATTCCGGGGAAAATCTTCACTACCATTACGTCCGGCTCCAGATCGGTATGTATGGCAAAAGGCCCGGAGGTGTCGTGGTAGTGGATAAAAGCGCGGTTATACATTATATTGACCCCCACCTCGGCAAGCGGCGGATAGTTCTCCGACCGGAAGGCGTTAAGCTCCTCGGTGCTGTACTTTATAGTGCGGTTGGCCCGAAACAGCCTGTTCTGAAAATAGAGGGCCACCTCCGGCACAGTGGGGCGGCCGTCGCTCTCCCTCGACGCGGCTATTTCGATGGCCGTTATCAGGTTCTCCCGGCCGTCGGTGCGCATCACGCCGATAGGTATCTGGCTGCCGGTGAAAATGACGGGTTTGGCAAGGTTGTCGAGCATAAAGCTGAGCGCCGATGCCGTGTAGGACATGGTGTCGGTACCGTGGAGTATAACGAAGCCATCGAACGCGTCGTAATTGTCCCGTATGATACGGGCAAGCGTAACCCACAGCGACGGGGTGACGTTAGAGGAGTCGATAGGCTTGAAAGTCATCGCCTCTATATCCACCCCGAGTTTACGCACGTATGGAAATTCGTCGTACAGGTCGTTGAAGTCGAACGGAACCAGCACCCCGCTCGAAGGGTCGTTCTTCATCCCGATTGTACCGCCCGTATATATAAGGAGTATGGAAGCTCTTACCATCCGTTTTTGTTTGCAAAGATAATCAACCCGGCCGCAATCCCGGTCCGGCAAAACGTTTCGGCAGAGAAATATTTTACAATATACGCGGCCGTTCAGATTCCGAACATTCTACGGGCATTGGCGGTGGTCGTTTCCGTCACTTCGGCGCAGCTCAAACCCGTGATTTCGGCCACCTTGTCGCGAATGTAAACGATATAGGAACTCTCGTTCCGTTTACCCCGCAGGGGTACCGGAGGCAGATACGGGCTGTCGGTCTCCAACACCAGATGGCTCAGTTCCATATACGGCAGAATCTCGGCGAGGGCCGATTTATTATATGTTACGGGGCCGCCGACGCCGAACAAAAAGTCCCCGCAGCCGAGGATAAACCGGTAGTCCTCCAGGGTTCCGGAGAACGAGTGCATAATTCCCCTCAAACCCCTGCCCCGGTACGAACCGAGTATGCGCCTCATGGCAGACCACGCCTCGCGGGTGTGTATGATAACGGGAAGCGAAAATTCAAGCGCCAACTCTACCTGAAACCGGAAAGCCTCTTCCTGCTCGGTTTCATAATCGCGGCTCCAGTAGAGGTCCATCCCGACCTCGCCGATACCGTAAAACCGGGGGCCCTCGCCGGCGGCGTGGGTGCGGACGAATTTTTCTACCGTCGCCAGTTCGTCCCGCCAACGGGGATTGTCGTTTACCGAAGTGGGATGCAGCCCCATCAGGGGATAACACATATCCGGATAATCGCCGCACATGGCCAGCAGCGGCGCATGGCTTGCCGAGTCGATGGCCGGGAGGATAATCTTCCCGACACCGTTCTCCGCGGCACGCCCCACGGCCTCTTCCCGGTCGCCGTCGAAGGAATCGGAGTAGAGATGGGAATGAGTATCTATCAGCATAACTATCGGATTTTTATATAAGTCCCGCCGGGGGATTTCCGGACCATACCCGCGAGTTCCAGTTCGAACAACATGGCGAGGATGGCCTGTGCAGCAATTCCCGTCCTCTCCACCAGCATATCGACCCCCGCACCGTCACACGCCACAATGTGCTCCAAAATCCGCGCCTTATCTCCCGACACGAGGTCTGACGGCGCTTCGGAGTCCGGAGGAATTGGTGGGAGGGTTCCCGAAGCAGGATTACCCAGGGTTGGATTGCGTGCTCCCGGGTTATCGGATATCGGTTGGCCGGAATAGGCGCCGCCGTCAACCGGGAGTAATCCGTTTAATCGATTTATGTCCGGGACAATGGGGTCAATCCGAGGGGGCGTTTTTGCCGGGACATTGGGGTCAGCCCGAGGGGTCATTACTACCGGGGCGTTGGAGTATGTATGAGTGGAAGGGTTCTCTGCAACCGGCCCGTCCGATACTGCAACGCTACCCCGGTTTTCTACTATCGGACCGGCGGATACTGCCGAAGGGGTATTTACTGACGGACCGTTGAACCCTGTCCCAGCCCTATTTGCCCTTCCGACCGGAGTGCCGGAACGGACGCCGGACGGCGCAGGTTTATCCAGCTCCATCTCCATGGCGATGTCCGCCGCCCCGGTCACTGCCACCGCACCGAGAGTGCGGATAAGATAATTCGTCCCGGCGGAATTATCGTCTGTAATTCTTCCCGGAACGGCCATTACCAGCCGGTAGTAACCCGAAGCTATCTCGGCCGTAATCATCGAACCGCCCTTGCGTGGGCTCTCCACCACCAACGTTCCGCGGCTCATACCGGCTATTATCCGGTTACGGGCCACGAAATTGGTCCGCCGTGTCTGCGACCCCGAATCGTACTCGGTAACCACGCATCCGCCCCTCTCCACAATTTTCCTCGCCAGTCCGGTATTGTCGGCCGGATAAATCCCCGGCAGGCTGTTCCCGAGTACGGCCACAGTGGGCAGGCCGTTTGCCAGCGCCGCCCTGTGGGCCGTGGCATCCACTCCGTAAGCAAGCCCGCTGACAACTGTTATCCGGTATCCGTCCGACGCAAGACCTCCGACCAGCTTATCGCAAACCACCGAACCGTAAGGCGTAATCTTACGCGTACCCACCACCGCGAGCATATCGGCCGTCAGCGCTTCAGGATTGCCCATCGTGTAGAGTACCGGCGGGAAATCGCAGCATTCCCGGAGCAGCGGCGGATAGAACGGCGAGGAGACACCGACCGGTGTTATGCCGTTCCTTCGGCAATATTCCATTTCGGCAACGGCCTGACGGTGATACGGTTTGGTCAGTAGGGACGCCGCGCTTCCGGGGCGTAGACCGGCCAACTCCACCAGTTCTTCCCGTGCGGCCGAGAAAACCCGACCGGCATCCCCGAATACCTCCAAAAGACGGCATATAGGCTTAACCCCCAGCTCTTTATGGAGCGAGAGAGCTATTTCATCCAATATTATTGCGGTGGCATCCGTTGTCATGAACCTGCAATATAATACCATCCGGGCGGATAAAAAAAGCTCAGGTGGAATTTTTAATTTTTCCGGTAAAGATATAATTACTATATTTGCCCTGCTCTAATCCGCCCTACTACGTGTAGTTTCGGCGACAGTGGGATGAACTTCCGGCGGGTTGGACGGAGCCGGGAGATTATACCGGCAAGAATATGGTCTGATGGCCGAGTGGCTAGGCAGAGGTCTGCAAAACCTCGTACAGCGGTTCGAATCCGCTTCAGACCTCCGAATACCAAAATCACAACTAAAAATCGATTGATTACGGTTGTGATTTTTTATTTACATATGATTACACCCAGATAGGCCCCTCACGAAAGAGGCCGGAACAAGTCCGGCCCCTAATTTACTCCATCTGATATTTAATATTAATTTACTCCATCTGATATTTAATATTACTCTACTTTTCGCATACAGCGCACCGAGAGAGCGTGGCGGCGGTCGAAGTCATTCGCTATTTCAGTAGTTGCAGGCAAAAAGCCGACATAAAGAGAGCCGGTGGAACTCCAACTGTTGGAATTGGCCGTCCAATAATAACCCTGATTATTTCCGGCAACAAAGGCGACGCTTCCTCCATTTATGTAACTCGAATGTGGCCACACTCCAAGATCGGCATATCCCCACCCCGGTACATTTCCATTTACTTCGCTATAACCGGAAAGATGTGTACGTGCCGTGAAAAGGTTATACCATACAGGGTTACCTCCGGAATCCCCCGGAACAACCCTCCAGCCGTCCGGGCATGGATCATACGCACCTTTCGTAACATCCTCCAAAGTATTCCCCGGATGCCACATTTTGCGCCTGACTTCCGAGGAACCCGCTGTGTAATCCGTACTATACCAATCGGACGAGGTGGAATAGGTTATATAATGGAGTGGATTTTCTATCGAATAGTCCAGCATTATCCCGTTATTTGTTGACGTTTTAAAACTCCCCGGAAAATCCAGCGGAGTCCCATCGGCATCGTAGATTGTAATAAAAGAGCTCGACCCCACCCCGTTAGCGTACGGGAACGGGTCTTTACGGCCCCATTGATAGAACAATCCCTGCGACCGATAGTCCGTCGGGTCCTCGCTCAACGCGCCGAGGTTGCGGTCGAGGAACTCATAGACGCTGAATCCGTAGAAATCGTTCGCTTCGTAATTCGGGTTGAAATCGCTGACCCAGAGGTGCCAGCTCCAGAGAATCGTTCCGGCGCTTTTATCCTTCACCGCTACCACGGCATTACCGTCGCCGGACCCCGGCCAGACGATAAGGGTCGCCTCGGGACCCGACCCGACCACCTCCGCCCGGCTGACCGCCCCCGCGGCACTCATACCGTTCGGGTTGTCCGTCCAGATAAATTCCGGTTCCAGTTCCGTATTAGCACCTATACGCTCGTCTACGCCCTTATTGGCCTGCGATACGGGTATAACCACCGCCTGCCCGTTAGGGTGCAGGATATAACAGTTGGCCTCTCCGCCGAGGAATCTGTCCCCGTCGTCTCCGTTGTTTCCACCGTCCGAAATAAGGTTTATCACCACATCCGTGGTGTATTCATAACCGGGCTCTCCCATAAGGTCCCCTACTTCTCCCGTATAGGAGAACGTCACGGTCACCGCACCGGCCTTGTCCTGTTCGTCGTTTACAGTGAAAAAGAAGTCGGTTCCCGTGGTCTTTTCTGCCGTGCCGGCCGTGGTATGTACCGTAACGAGGTCCGTATCGCCCGAAACGCTCTTTACCGTCCAGTCGCGGTTGGCCCTGACCTTAAACGAGTAATCCGAGCCGTCGAGCAGATAGTTCTCCTCCACATCGGCTATCAGGTTATAATGTACCTGCCTCAGCCGTATGGTTTTCGATACGAGCTCCCCGTTGTCAATGACCGTAAAATAATAATTGGTCGACCTTTCGAGGAACGGGTCTTCATTGATTTCCGAATTAGTGAATCGCGTCGGTGTCAAATGGAAAGTATAACCGTAGTCGGTGGGCGGTATCACCATTTCATCGAAATGTTCTATCGGTGTTCTAGCAGCGCCTTCCTCCCGAATCCAGGTCACCTGTAATACTTCATAGGTTCCAGCCGTGTCCTTTATCATATTGCAGTCCGCCCACGAGGGGAGCCAATCTATGTGGAACCCCTTCAGGGTCGGATTCTCCACAAAATGCACTCCTCCCAGCCATATTATTTCCTCCAGCTCCTTACTGCCGACAGTCCCGTCAAAATCGGTCACCTCGAGTATTATCAGCGACAACTCCGATTCTTCGTAAGTATACTGATTGACCTCCACGTCGAGACTCAGGGCGCTGCCGCACGAAACGAGTATCCTGCCGGTGCGAACGTCCGGTTCGTCGTTCTGCTCTACCGTAAATTCCAGCTCTTCGCTCACCTCGAGATTAGGCGACGATGAGGGGTTAAGCCCCCCGAGCCACGCGGCGCCCTCTGTCACCGCGGCCTTCCACCCGTCCGGGTAGTTGGTCTTTACGTAGAACGACTCGGTGTGCGCGTCGCCCGGCACATCGATCGAGTTCCGGCTCACGGCAAGGTAGTACGGCCCGAGCCACACCACATCGGTCAGCATCCCGTCCGACCAGACTATAATCTCGGTCTCCATATCGTAGGGTCCGCGGCGGAACGCCTCCTCCTCGTCCTCATCGCCCGCCCCTCCGACATGGATAATATTTATCTGGTAGAGGTGGTTCCGCAGAATATCCATCCGCGCCTGCGGGTCGGTGGCCCCCGGCACCCGGAAGTCTACCCGGTACCAGGTCGGCGAAGTGGTATTCAACGTCTCGCCCGGCGCGGTGTAGTATCCCTCGATAAGAAGGCACACGTTGTCCTCGGAGCCGGCGAGGCTGTTTGCGGCCTCCCCTATGTAGATTTCCCTCTCTATCTTTGTTCCCGCAACGCTGTATTCGAGCGGAGGGTCTATTACCTGACCGGATACAACGGTCGGAGCGGTCACTTTCATTCCGGTCAGGTCGAAACCCGCCGCGGCATCCGGCACCGCCGCATGGGTCGTCAACGGATTGTAAACCTTAATCCGGCTCATTTCGAAACGGGGTTTATCGTCCCCCGATTCGATATTCAGCACCACGTCCACCCGTGCCAGCGCGCGCAGCATATATATCGTACCCCCGAAACTGTTAAGGGTCGTCGAACGTTCGATTGCCGTATACCCGGCGGTCTCTCCCCACATAGGAATGTAGCGCATTCCCTGCCCCGACACGGGCCAAGGCTCGCTGTGCGAAAACTCTATACGGGCAAGCACGTCCTCCTTCAGGTCACCTTGGGCCACCGACTGCATCGCCAGGTCGACCTCCTGCCGAAGGTTCGCCAGCAGTACCAGCCTGTATTGTTCACCGGCTTCACTCCTTTTGAGCGACACGGTGAATTTCATGGTGTTCTGGCCGGTAAAGGTCGGTACGGTGGTTTCGTGCGCACGGTAGGCGAAGGTCTCCACCGAACCTTCTACGCGGAACACCAGCACATCCACGACCTGCACCGTCGATTCGTCACTTTCGCTCATCGCCCGCGAGTTCGGGGTCTCCGCAAGAGGCACGTCCATTGTCACCTCCATATCCACCCGGTCCTCCTCCGTGCCGGTAACCACATCCGGGTCGGTATTACACCCGGTCATGTAAAACATAGACAACACCGCCGCCATAAGGGTCCGTAAAGGGCCCCCGACACGGGTTGCGGTTCTGTGGGATGATATGCTGAACATCGTATGGTTGTTTTATCGGGTGAAAACGCCGGACGGTACCCGCGGCACCGACCTACCCCACCGAAATATTGTCATATATAATGGGCGCCCAGTTATTTATCTGAATGCTGACGACCACGTAACTGCCGTCTTTCATCTTCTCCATGGCGATTCTCACGGTAAAGTGGTCCTCCCGGTCGAGGTAGTCGGCGAAATCGGAACCCGTGTAGTTCTCCTTGATAAGTTCCGGCAGGGATTTATTTATCATAGGCTCCAGGTAACCGGGTTGTACGGAACTGAGCATCAGGTCGCCGTCCTCCACGATACGCTGCACCACGAACGATGCCGCGGGCACCTGCTCTCCGTCGTCATCGATATAGCCGTATTCAGGCTTATACTTCAACGGATCGGAACCGGGAAGCGAGCGGTCGTACCCGTACACCCCGTTGGTACCCTGTATCGAGACGGTGACGATATCCCCAGGGTCCTGCTGCGGATCCGGCTCCAGCCCGTATATAAGAACGTCCACCCGGTTGGTATTCTTCACCATCGGAACATCGGCATAGGTCGTGGTCACCCCGTCGTGGTCGAACTGCGCCAGCGCATGGAACATATGCCCCGGATGCACAGGCACGGTGCCGTCGGCATCCGAAGCCATAGACGTGGTCATCTCCCGCAGGGTGCCCTCACATGTCACCTCATAATCGTCCGTGTGCGTATTGCCCCAAGCCACTACGGTATAACCGCCCGCGGGCAGTCCGAGGGCGACGGTGTTGCCGTCCTCGAGTTGCGCGGTCGGCAGTTCCGTAACGCTGTGAAGCTGTTCGTCGCCGTCGAAAATATAGAGCGACGTATGGGCTACCTCCTCGCCGAACCTGTCGACCTGCTCCATATTATGCATATAGTAAAGCCGCAGAACCACCACCGGTTCTTCCGGCACCGGGTCGGGGCAATCCCCGTCGTCCCGTATACAGGAGTGCAGCAGCAACGATACGGCGCACGTAAACGCAACTATTTTGTTCAGGGTAAAGGGCATAATTACGCCGATGGGCCACGGTTTATCCGGATATATGCCGCCCCCCGCAGGGAGCGGCATATTCAGTCCGGAAGTTTGTCTTTTTATAAGCCTTGAGAGTCCTCTATGGTCGACCAGTTGGATACGGAGACGCTCACCACTATATCCACCTGACGGTCGAGCGGGGTCGGCGGGTCGATAGATTCGTCCGGGTCGTTCCAGCCTGAACCCGATACGCTGTCGATTGTGAGTTTATAGTAGCTGTTACGCTTTACGGTGTATTTATTCTCATTGCCGCTGTTAGGGTTGCGGAGCCATACCGGATAGTAACAGATACCATTTGGGTATTGAAGTATCTCTTTGGTCTCGTCCGCACTTCCCGGCGTAACGGGCACACCCACCGGAGTTGCCTCATAATAGCCCGGGTCGAGGGCTTTGGTGCCGTCGGCCCTTACTGTGGCAACACGCCAGAAAGTACCGTCTGAAGTCGCGGCACCCCCGGAAGAGCCGTCGGCTTTGAGCCAGGTGGCGGGTGTGAATTTACCTTTAATCATCGCCATTGTGGCCGAACCCTCCTTGGGAAGGAAGTTACTGTTCTCCATACAGTAGGTCCAGGTCTTATTATTGTCGGCCATACCCGGAAGTATTGCCGGCTGGTAATCGTCGAGCGGGTCCTGATAGTTGTTATCGTCTATATCGTTCTCATAATAGTTCGGAGTAATCAGAGCCGAACCGCTGTAATGCTGTACCACATAAAACGATGCGGGGTTATTGGTGACGATATATTGCACCTCCGTCAGTTCGCCTTCCGGCTGGCTCTCGGGGTCGAACGCAACGGCCACTTTGGCCACGGCCCTTTCCAGTTCCAGTTCGAAAGTATTTACGGTAATATCGTCCGTATCCTGCGCCCAGAATTCGGCCATAGTACCGGAGCTGCCGAGTTTCGAGGTCATAAAGAACCCGCGGGATTCGTATGCCAGGAGTGCATCTATATTGGTCTGGTCTACGTCAAGGAAATCTTTACCGGTCAGTACCTCGAGGTCGTACTTAAGTATCTCCTCGGAAAACTCGTCCATCGAAATCCCCTCCGTAGCATACGACAGGTAGCTTTTCGGCACGTTGGCCACGGCGAAAACATACATCCTGCCGACTGAAACCGTAAATTCGAATGTCGCCGTACTTCCCTGAAAACCTCCGTAACGAATCTGGTCGTCACTGTCGAAGGCCTCTAAAAGTTTCTGGTTGTTAAAAACGAACACCGCGATATTGTTCAATCGACTCTCTTTTTCGGTAGCAAGCCCGCTGCTGTTGGGGAACGTTACCGCCCGGGAATTAACGAGGTCCGGGAATTCGACCGTAACGGTCACCGGTACTTTCTTTGAACTGGTCTCCGGTTCGGAGCCTTCGTTGCCGTTGTTGGAACACGATATAAATACCGCCACCGACAAAACGGCTGCCAATAGATGTTTTGGGGTCATAATCATTGATGTTTAGAGGATTTATATCAAATTGTTATCTGGTTGCAATCGAAATCATGCTATATGTTGTTTCGCCAACGGGGTAATCGGCGAACGGCATGAATCCAATTCTGATAATTCAAGTCTGCCTTGAATCTTTTATAGGAACAAATATATCAAATAATCGCCAGCGTTGTTCTTTTCCGCCTTTTTTATTGACATAATTTCCTATTTAATTAACATACCCGCCTTGTCCGCAATATGGTTTCGTTCGGCATAACTGCGGGAGATGACCGGGTACACTTACCGTTCTGCTCCGACCGCACCCATATCCAAAACCGTTCCAATTTCCGTATATCGTAAACGGCAGCGTACCTACAAAGCGGTGAGAACAAGGTGATAAGATGTAATTCCGAACCGAGCAACATTAGAAATGCCATTCTGAACGCAGTTAAACAGAGATGTCATTCTGAACACAGTGAACAGATGTCATTCTTAACGGCAAGGG
>JAJBVT010000086.1:0-1913 GCA_020859685.1 Rikenellaceae bacterium | reverse complement strand
GCAAGGGAACAGATATGTTCTGAACGCAAGGGAACAGATATGTTCTGAACGCAAGGGAACAGATATGTTCTGAACGCAGGGGAACAGATATGTCATTCTGAACGCAGTGAAGAATCTTTCTTTGATAAAGCAATACCCGACCTAAAAGCCCTATAATTATCTTTTACCGGTGGTAAAACAATCAAATGTGGTTTTCCCGTGCAGACCGCATGTTTTACCCGTAATATTTCCGACCTTTGCGCTACCCGCTTGCGAAACGACGGGAAAAAACCCGATGAGAAGACTCAATAAATATATAACCGACGCCGGTTACTGCTCCCGCCGGGAAGCGGACCGCTACATCGAACAGGGACGCGTCACGGTCAACGGCCGCGTGGCCGGGCTGGGCGACATGGTGGGCGACACCGACTCGGTGGAGGTGGACGGAGAGAGGGTCGGCCGCAGGAGAAAGGCTCCCGTCTATATCGCCTTCCACAAACCGGTGGGCGTAACCTGCACTACCGACCGAAGCGACAAGACGAATATTATAGATTTTATAGGGTACAAGGAGCGTATCTTCCCCGTGGGCAGGCTCGACAAGGATTCCGAAGGGCTTATCATCCTCACCAACGACGGGGATATAGTCAACCGGATACTCCGCGCGGGCAATAACAACCCGAAGGAGTATATAGTTACGGTCGACAAACCCGTTACGCCGGAGTTCCTCGGCCGGATGGCCGCCGGAGTGCGTATTCTGGGCACTAAGACCAAGCCGTGCGAGGTTCGCCGTAAGAACGAAAAGACGTTCGTTATCTTCCTTACCCAGGGCCTGAACCGCCAGATACGGAGAATGTGCAGCGCAATGGATTACAAGGTGGTGCGCCTGAAACGGGTGCGGGTTGTCAACATTACCCTCGGCAATCTCGAGCCGGGGCGCTGGCGCTATTTTACCCCGGAAGAGACCGCCGGAATGCAGGAGATTCTGGCCTTGTCGTCCGGCACGGAGGAGGCTTCGAACGAGAGGAAAGCCGCACGGCGGAACCCCGCCCACGGCCCGGCCAAGGGTAAAGGCCCGGGAAGCTATTCCGAGTACCGCAGCCGGAGCAAATCACCGGGCCGGAGCAAGGACCCGGGCCGGAGCAAGGACTCGGGGAAAACAGAAAAAAACGGTCCGCTGCCGAAAGGTCTGAAAAAGAACCGCGGTCAATCCTAATCCCTCCTAATCCTTCCCCATCCTACTCAAATCCCACACGGCCGCCGGATATCCCAACCCGGCAGACCTGCGCAGATGGTAGGCGGCTAGCCCGTCGTCCCCTTTCCGTTTGTATGCCATCGCCAGCCAGTAGTGGCACTCCGCAGGCCGGTAGCCCGTCTCTATGCAATACTCTAAAGTAGCGATAGCCTGCGGAATACTGTCCAACCGGTAGTAGACCATTCCGAGCTCGGTATAGGCATCCCCGACCCTTTTGTCGATTTTCCGGACGGGTGTACGGTGCGGAGCAAGGAAAAAACCGTCCTCCCACTCGATGGAAGATATCCTGTACCGCTCGCCGTATAACCGCACCAGTCGCTTATAATCCTCGAGCGCCGGTAACAGTTCGCCCCGGGCGGCATAAAGGAAAGCCTGAAAAAACCAGGCATCGGTTTCGGCCGGTTTCAGCGAAACCGCTCCGGTCAGCCCTCCAATCGCCCTCAGAGTATCCCCTGCCTGCAGATGGGCATAGGCCATATTCATATAGGCGTTATAGTTATCCGGTGCCTTCTCAATCACCTTTTCCCAGAACCCGGCCGCCTTTGCGAAGTCGCCCTTCCCCTCCTGCTCCAGCGCCCTGTGCTCATAGTACACCGCATCGACGCATCCCCATAGCAAGGCAATCAATATGAAGGCGGGTAGTTTTTGTCCTGCTGTGAACCGGTTCGTCATATATAAATAG
>JAJBVT010000099.1 GCA_020859685.1 Rikenellaceae bacterium | reverse complement strand
GGCCGTTCTAACGGCTCTATTTGGTCTGCGGGCTTCCCGCTCGGCCGTCCAAACGTAACTCTGGTCCGCGGCCTTCCGGACTAACGTCGCACTAAACCCACTATATATTCCGCCGCCCTCCGGCGGACCAGCCCGTTGCATGCCGTTGCGGCCTCCATATCGGGCGACTTACCGTACGGGGTCGTATCGAGACAGTGCGTAATTACCCTCACGATATCCGTAAACCGTATCCTGCCCTCCAGAAACGCCTGCACGGCCTCCTCGTTGGCGGCGTTAAGCACACATCCCCGGTCTCCGCCCGCTTCGAGCACATCGAAGGCAATCCCGAGGGCCGGGAACTTTTCGTTGTCGGGCTCTTCGAAGGTCAACCCTCCGCACCGGGTCAGGCTGAACCCTTCGTCCGAGGGGAGTTCCCACCTTTCGGGGTAGGTCAGCGCATACTGTATCGGCAGGTGCATGTCCGGCGTCCCCAACTGTGCCTTCAACGCTCCGTCGGCGAACTCCACCAGCGAATGGACCACCGCCTGCGGATGGACCGCTACCTCTATCTGTGATGCCCCCAGCCCGAACAGCCACCGCGCTTCTATAACCTCGAACCCCTTGTTGAGCATCGTGGCCGAGTCTATGGTTATCTTGGCCCCCATCTCCCATTTGGGGTGGGCGAGGGCCTGCTCCACGGTAACATCGTCCAGCCCGCCGACCGACACCCCGCGGAACGGACCGCCCGATGCCGTGAGAATAATTTTCCGCACGGCCGACCCTTCACCCGCAAGGCATTGCAGGATGGCCGAGTGCTCGGAGTCTATCGGTATGACTTCCAATCCCTTCCCGGCGGCCAGGTCCATCACGTACTCCCCGCCCACCACAAGGCTCTCCTTATTGGCAAGCGCGAGGGTTTTGCCAGCCCCGAGGGCGGCCACCGTGGGCGCGAGCCCGGCAAACCCTACGAGGGCATTCACCACCGTGTCGGCATCGCAGCCGCCCATCACCCGGGCCAGTTCGCCGCTCCCGGCCAGCACCTTCACGGGCAGGCCCGCCAGCGCGCTGCGCAGAGGGGGCGCGTACCGCTCATCAGCCACCACGGCGTACTCCGGCAGAAACTCGGCCGCCTGCTCGGCGAGCAGCTCCCAACGGGTGTTGGTGGAGAGTACCACGGCCCGGAACCTCTCCGGGTAGTGCCTTACGATGTCCAGCGTCTGCCGCCCTATGGAGCCGGTCGAACCGAGCACCGCAATCTTTCGGGGTGCGGTCGCCGGACGGTCCGTGCTGAAGGTTGTATTGTATGGCATGGGCGGGTTAAAATACTATGAAGTTCTCCGGGTCTACGGCCGAGCCGTTCTGCCAGAGTCCGAATTCGAAAAGGCTGCTTATTTCGGACGTCGTGTCGCCCTCGGAAGTGGAGCCGAGCACTTCTCCGCTACGGACCCTCATCCCGGGCCGCACAAGGGATACCACCCCGTTGCGGTAGGTGGAAACCAGATTGTCGGCATGCTGTACCTGAATGACGAAACCCTCGTCCGGCGACCATGTGGAGGCGATTACCGTTCCGTCCGTCACGGCGAGTATCTGCTCGCCCGGGCTTGTGGCCACCCTTACACCGTAATTACCCTCCTGCGTATCGAACCGGTCTATGACCACACCCCTCACCGGGGCCATCAGTTCGATTCCGGGCCGAACCTGCTGACGCGCGGCCACCACGTTCGCAAGGCCGTAAACACCGTCCCCTTCCAACTGGGCACGCAGTACGGAGTCCTCCCGGCTGGGGGGTACCGTTTCGGGTTTGGTGGCGGTGAGCGAATCCCCGGCCTGGGTAACATCGCGGATTATCGGGGTTTTACCCTCCATAATCAGAGCCACGTTGCTGTAATAGACCTGAAGCTCGTCCAGCCGCCGCTGAATGGAGTCCACCCGTATAATATTCTCGATTACCTGCTGCCGCGCCCGGTTGCCCGAATAACCCGGAATAAGGTTCAGCACCGGGGTATATGCCACCAGCGAGAGGGTGACGATGAAAATAATCAGCAAAATCGCCACTACCCCCCCTATCATTTCGAGGGGGGTAAGGTGCATATACCATATTTCGGAATCGTTGTGCTCCTTGCGGATACTGAACCGCCTTTTACGGGTAGTCCTTGCAAGTAAGTGCTGTATTCTTTTGCGCAGGTTTGTCATCGCTCTTTTCGTTCGCCGCCCGGCGAGCCACAAATATAAGAAATAGTTGCAAAACGTCTGCCTTACCGATCGCCATTATGGTCATTGAAGCATGATAGTACTAAATTAAAATTCGATACTTTTTGTCTTGATACATCCGACGTACGCAGTAGGAGCAGAGACTGCGGGCAGGCTATGCCCTACAAGTAGGAGGAAAACGTGAGTTAAAAAGTATCACAAAAAAATCAAGGCGCTCGAAAAGGCGCCGGGAGCACTCCTGCGGAGTGCATAAACTTTGTCCTTGTGAGAACTCGGCTAAGGATCGCCCGTGACGCTGGAGCACATAAATCTAAAAATGTAGAAGCGGGTGTGATACCGTCCTAAAATCCAGTCATCGCCCCGGCCGTTGCGATTTTCGAAAAAGGTTTATAAAAGGCGGCCGGAAGTTTTGAAAATAATTTAAAAAATATATTTTTGTAAAGAATTAGAGTCCGCACCGGAGCGCGGGCTTACCTGAAACTTACTGACACTTATAACTATGGCAAAACCTACGCTTTTGGTACTTGCGGCCGGTATGGGGTCGCGATACGGCTCGCTCAAACAGATGGACGGGGTCGGTCCGTGCGGCGAAGCGATTATAGATTATTCGGTTTACGACGCGATTAGGGCCGGTTTCGGCAAGGTCGTGTTCGTAATCCGCCACTCGTTCGAGAAGGATTTCAGGGAGGTGTTCTCGCCCGGGAGGTTCGGCGGGAGGATTGAGGTGGACTTTGTGTTCCAGGAGCTTGACTATCTGCCCGAGGGGTACGCCGTGCCGGAGGGCCGGGTGAAACCGTGGGGGACTAACCATGCCGTTATGATGGGCGAACCGGCCATAGACGGTCCGTTCGCCGTTATAAACGCCGACGATTTCTACGGCCGCTCCTCCTATCAGGCGGTGGGAGACTACCTGCGCGGGGTGGAAGGCAGGCGGAACGAGTACTGCATGGTCGGATTCAAGTTAAAGAACACCCTGTCGGAGAACGGGTTCGTTTCTCGCGGGGTTTGCGAGGTGGATGCAGAAGGCAACCTCGTGTCGATGGTCGAGAGGACTTCGATAGAGAGGAAAGACGGTACGGTCTGCTACAAGGACGGGGACCGGGAGGTAGCTATTTCGGAGGACACACCCGTCTCGATGAACATATTCGGCTTCACACCCGACTATTTCGCATACAGCCGGGAGTATTTCAAGACCTTCCTCGACGAGAACTCCGCGAATCTGAAATCGGAGTTTTTCATCCCCACGATGGTCAATAAGCTGATAAACGACGGTACGGCCAAGATGCGCGTCCTGCCTACCGATTCGCAATGGTTCGGGGTGACCTATAAGGAGGACCGCCCGGACGTGGTGGCAAGGATTCGGAAACTCATCGCCGACGGCGAATACCCCGAGAACCTATGGCAGTAGAGCAGAACGTCTGGGGATTTACTCCAGAGGGAGAAGCTATCGTACTGTATACGCTGACCAACGCCGCCGGAGCGGTGGTGCGGCTTACGAACATCGGGGCGGGTATCGTCTCGGTGGTGGTGCCCGACCGGGACGGCCGGATGGCCGACGTGGCGCTGGGTTACGCCTCCCCGCTCTCGTATATGGGCGACGGGGCCGCGATGGGCAAGACCCCGGGCCGGTATGCCAACCGGATAGCCGGGGGGCGGTTTACCCTCGACGGGGTGGAGTACACGTTGCCGCAGAACAGCGGTCCCAACACGCTGCACGGCGGCCCGCAGGGTTTTGCCAACAGGCTGTGGGAGAGCCGTGCGGAGGAGGAGCGGGTCGTCTTCTCTCTGGTAAGCCCCGACGGCGACCAGGGGTTCCCCGGCGAGCTGGGGGCCGAGGTCGTGTACGAATGGACGGAGGATTGCCGGCTGGAGATTACCTACCTCGCAGCCTGCGACGCACCCACGGTGGTGAACCTTACCAACCACGCCTATTTCAACCTTGCAGGGGAGGATGCGGGGTCGGTACTCGGGCACACTTTGCAGCTCCACGCCCACCGTTACCTGCCCACCGACCGGACGCAGATTCCCACGGGCCAGATGCTTCCGGTCGGCGGTACCCCGATGGATTTCCTCGTGCCCAAAGAGCTGGGCAGGGATATCGACGCCCCGTTCGAAGCGCTGGAAATTGGTAGCGGGTACGACCACTGCTGGATTGTCGACGGATACGGGGTGGGCGACGAATTGCTGCATGTGGGCACCCTAACCGACCCCGTGTCGGGCCGGACGCTGGACATCCTGTCCACCCAGCCCGGAGTGCAGGTCTACACGGGCAACTTTCTTCAGGGAGGCCCCACGGCCAAGGGCGGCCGCCGCTACTCGAACCGCGACGGAGTCGCCATAGAGTGCCAGGGGTTACCCGACGCGCCCAACCGTCCCGGTTTCCCGTCGCAGGTCCTGCGGCCGGGGGAGACCTACTGCCAGAAGATAGAGTACCGATTCGGCTCCGGCCAGTGACATAAGCCCGGAGGAGGCGGTAGCACGTTACCGCCTGTCCGGGCCTTTTTTCGATAAACCGTAAATCCTATATTAACTAACCTGACTTAGAATGAATTTTGACCTAATCGACATTATCGTATTCGTCTGTTACTGTACCCTCGTGATAGGGCTGGGGCTCTGGGTTTCGAGGGAGAAAAAGGGCGTCAAAAAGGACGCCAAGGACTATTTTCTCGCAAGCAAAGCCCTGCCGTGGTGGGCTGTGGGCGCCTCCCTGATTGCTTCCAATATCAGCGCCGAGCAGTTTATCGGCATGTCCGGCTCGGGCTTCGCCATCGGGATGGGGATTGCCTCCTACGAGTTTATGGCCGCCCTGACGCTGATTATCGTGGCGGCCTTTTTCCTGCCCATCTATATCCACCGCGGGATATATACCATGCCTCAGTTCCTCGAACAACGGTTCGACAAGAGAGTCAAGAGCGTTATGGCAATCTTCTGGCTCGTGGTGTTTATCTTCGTGAACCTCACTTCCATTCTCTATCTCGGCGCGTTGGCGATGAAAAATATGATGGGCGTGGACCTGATGTGGGGTATCGTTATCCTGGCGGTGTTCGCGGTGGTATACTCCATCTACGGCGGCCTGAAGGCGGTGGCGTGGACCGACGTGATACAGGTGGTGTTCCTTATCGGCGGCGGATTGGTGACAACCTATGTCGCCTTCAAGCTGTTGGGCGGCGGAGCCAGTATCGTGGACGGGCAGACCCGAATCGCAATCGGCGAGGGGAATTTCATGGACGGGGTGCGCGAGATGTGGGCGGCCGTCGGGCCGAAGAGCGGCGATAACCGGTTCAATATGATACTCGAGAAGGGCGACATACTCATCAGCGACAGCGACGGAGGGGTGAAGGACGCCTATATGGACCTGCCGGGCCTTGCCGTCCTGCTGGGCGGCCTCTGGGTGGCCAACCTCTATTACTGGGGATGCAACCAGTACATCATACAGCGCGCGCTGGCTTCCAAGTCGCTCGACCAGGCGCAGAAGGGGCTGGTTTTCGCCGGGTTCCTGAAGATACTGCTCCCGCTCATCATCGTTATCCCGGGCATTATCTGCTACGTGATGATTAAGGACTGGCTTATCGTCGACACGATTGGTACCACATACGACAATGCCTACCCGACTCTGCTCAGTATGGTTCCAGCCGGTGTACGGGGTGTGGCTTTCGCCGCCCTGATTGCGGCCATCGTAAGCTCGCTGGCCTCGATGATGAACTCCATCTCGTCGATATTCACTCTGGACGTTTACAAGAGCTATTTCAATAAGAATCTCACCGACACCGGTTCGGTAAAGGTGGGGCGCATAACGAGTATCGTCGCTCTGATTATAGCGATTTTCGTGGCACCGGTGCTGTCGAACCTCGACCAGGCGTTCCAGTATATCCAGGAGTTCACCGGATTCGTAAGCCCCGGTGCGCTGGCCATATTCCTCGCCGGGTTCTTCTACAAGAAGGCCAACGCCAACGGAGCGCTCGCCGCCGCGGTGGGAACGTTCGTATTCTCGCTGGCGTTCAAATTCCTGCTGCCGGGAGTGCCGTTTATGGACAGGATGGGCTACACGTTCCTGCTCTGCTGCCTGCTTATCGTACTGTTCGCCGAATTCAGCAAGAAGACCGTGGCGGTCGAAAAGGTCACCTATCCGAAGGGCCTTTTCAAAACCTCGACGGGCTTCAAGGTGGGTTCCGCGATTATCGTCGTCCTGTTGGCTGTAATCTACATCGTTTGGTGGTAGGCTGACATTGTTCCGTCTAAAAATGAGCGCAGCCCTTCTGTGGGCTGCGCTTGTTTTATAGATGTTTTCCGTAAAAGGTCCGGCTTTCCGGTCTGTTTGCCGGGAATAGTACAACACACATCCTTCCGACCGGATACGGGGAAATTCCGGTTCGTTATAGGTTTCGAAAAAGATACGCACGGTCTGTCCCGGCGACTTCTTGCCGGGTACGGGTAGCCGGTAACGGTTAGCTAACCGTTACCGGCACTGCCCGAAGCGTTATTCTTTAAAACTCTACCACCGGCGCGGTCGCGGCGCCCTTCTGCGACTGGAAGTAGGGTTTCTGATGGAAACCGAACATTCCGGCCAGCAGGTTTTTCGGGAACCGGCGGATGGCGGTGTTGTACTCCCGGGCCACCTCGTTAAAGCGTTGACGTTCCACGGCAATCCGGTTCTCGGTCCCCTCGAGCTGCGATTGCAGTTCGAGGAAGTTCTGGTTGGCCTTCAGGTCGGGGTAATTCTCCGCCACGGCGAGCAGACGGCCGAGTGCCGACCCCACCTGCCCCTGAGCCTGATTGTACGCGGCGAGGGTCTCGGGCGTCAGGTTGTCCCCGTCAATATTTATACTCGTGGCCCGTGCCCGTGCGGCTATCACCGCTTCGAGGGTCTCACTCTCGTGCGATGCGTAGCCCTTTACGGTATTCACCAGATTGGGTATCAGGTCGGCCCGGCGCTGGTACTGGTTCTCCACCTGCGCCCATGCGGTATTCACCTTCTCTTCGGAGGTAACTATCGAATTGTATACCCCCACCAGCGAGAGGGCCAGTATGGCCAGGATTACCAGAATAATAACAGTTGTCTTTTTCATCGTTATGTTGTTTTAAATCTTTCCCGATTCGCACTTCCCGCCCATAAGGCTGCCCCAATACAAACCTATGGGTCGCCGTGTATCTGCCGTTATGGCCGAATATAGAGTAAATTTCCGGATTTTCCGTCTATAGTTTAGGGTTGCCTGTTTGCCCCACGGCCGGACTCGGTTTCACCGTTCTTGGTAACCATGCCCCTGAGCCCCATTCAGGTCCACCCTAACCAAAATTCAGCACCGGACAACAGTACCGGACCAGCAGTACCGGACCAGCAGAATCTGACCGCACCCGACCCTCGGCACCGAATTCCGTGTATTGACCATCGGAACGGAGCCTCTACACCGAACCGTCAGAACCTCATGGTCGAGCCGCCGCCGCCGCTGCGGCCACCGCCGAATCCACCTCCGAATCCGCCCATCCCGCCGCGTCCGAGTCCGCCCAATCCGCCCGCTATGGTACCGCCGGCCACGGCCGCGCCGATATTCTCACGGGTGGTTCGGGTGGTGGTATAACCGCACTTGGGGCACCGCATCACGGTCGTAATCATCCTCACCCCGGGCGATACCATCCGGGTGGTCTGGTTCACCGGCTTCATCTGCGCGCCGCACCGCGGGCATTTACGCTGCCTGCGGGCGAGCGATATCCCGCCGATAAGCATCAGCAGGGCCAGACCCATAAGAATCAGCATTCCGGTCAGCCCTTCCGTCTGTTCGGCCTGTTCGGCCTTCAGCTCGCTCGACGGGTCGGTAAGCAGCTCCTCCACGGCCGTAAGTCCGGCCACGAGCCCGCCGCCCCAGTCCCCGCGGGAGAGGTAGGGATTCATCCGCTGGCTCTGGATGCGTCTGCTCATGGCGTCCGTCAACACACCTTCGAGCCCGTAGCCGACCTCGAACCGCACCGCGCGGTCTTCGGTGGCAAGCAGAATCAGCAGGCCGGTATCCTCACCTTTGCGGCCGATACCCCATTTTTCGAAGAGGCGCACGGCAAAGTCCTCCGGAGTGTCGTTTCCGATAGACGGCACCACCACCACGGCGGTCTGCGCCCCGGTAGAGGTTTCGATTCCGGCGGCCAGCGCATCGAGCCGCGCGAGGTCCGCCGCGGAGAGAATCCCCGCCGGGTCGCTCACGTACCGCCTTCCGTCGTAACGGTGCACATCGGGAACCTGGTCCACGGTATAGACCTGACCCGACGCTCCCCCTGCGGCCGACAGCGCCGCAAACAGGACTAATACATATATGGTAATTCTACCCACTTTTATTCATTTCTATTGAACACCGGTCCGGATACATAGAACAAATATCGACAATCCTCCCGGATAAAAACTTCTCTCCTTATAAGGCGGCCCTACACCCTGCTTGCGGTATAAGCCCGCGCATCCGTCCCGCACTATTCACCCCGGTCCGGCTACCCTTCTTTTTCCGGGTATGAATTTATAAAATTAAACCATCCGGGCGATATTTCAAAACAGCATCTTTCATGCCGCCGTAATACGGCTTCCCTTACGTCCCGGCCGGTTAAAGAAAACGACGCCGAAAAGAAAATATTACAATAAATGAAAATTTTTCCCGCGTCCGGAGCAAAAATTGAACGGTTTTTGTATGTGGTTTCGGGCCGGAGGGCAATCGTTTAATTTTTTACCTTAAATGTTTACATATCCCCTCCCTCTGTTTGGGTAATTTTTTTATATTTATATATTGTATCGGGTGTTCGGGCAGATATCATATATAATTGTACGATAGGTCGTTTATGAAAAAGAGCCGATTTACCGCGTATCGCTACTCAGGCGGGGCGGTTTGCGGAGCAGGGCCATCGGTCCGCAAGTTCCGGGGGCTTGCCGACCCGTCGGGAGACGGGAGTAATAAAACAGTGTATTAAATAAACTTCTAACCGGTTAAAAAAGTTTACTTATGGTTCTATTGTCTACTGCGGATATTATGGAGGTGGTCGAATGGTCTAGGGCGCAGTTCGCCATGACGGCTATCTACCACTTCCTGTTCGTTCCGCTCACGCTCGGGCTGAGTATCGTGGTGGCATTTATGCACACGCAGTATTACCGCACGGGCGAGGAGTACTGGAAACGGACTACCAAATTCTGGATGAAGATATTCGGTATCAACTTCGCGATAGGTATCGCCACGGGGTTGATATTGGAGTTCGAATTCGGCACCAACTGGTCCAACTATTCCCATTTCGTGGGCGATATTTTCGGGGCGCCTTTGGCTATCGAGGGTATTATGGCCTTCTTCCTGGAAGCCACGTTCGTGGCCGTGATGTTCTTCGGCTGGGACAGGGTGTCTAAGGGATTCCACCTAACCTCCACATGGCTAACCGCTCTGGGAGCCAACCTCTCGGCGCTGTGGATACTGGTGGCCAACGCCTGGATGCAGTATCCGGTGGGGATGACCTTCAACGTCGAGACGGCCCGTAATGAAATGGTATCCTTCCGGGAGGTGGTCTTCTCGCCGATGGCCATCAATAAGTTCACCCATACCACGCTGGCCGGTTTCGTGGTGGCGGCGGTGTTCGTCATCGGCGTCAGTTCGTGGTACCTGCTCAAGCGGCGCGAGACGCGCTTCGCCCGTTCCAGTATCAAGATTGCGGCCATCTTCGGGGCCGTGAGTTCGGTGCTGCTGGTCATTACGGGCGATAATTCGAGCCGCGTGGTGGCCGAGGTTCAGCCTATGAAGCTCGCCGCGGTGGAGGCGCTGTACGACGGGGGCGAGGGTGCCGAAATGGTGGTGATAGGCCTGTTGAAACCGGCCGACAAGATTGAGCCGGGAGACGACCCGTTCTATTTCGGGGTGCGCATCCCCAAGCTCCTTTCCATTCTCAGTTTCCATGATAAGGACGCCTACGTGGCCGGTATCAACGACCTGATATACGGCGACGACAACCACGGCCTGATGCCCGCCGCCGAGAAGATCGAGCGGGGCAGGGTAGCCATCGCCGAGCTGGGCCGTTACCGGCAGGCCGTAAAGTCGGGCGATACGGATACGGCCGCGGAGGTGGAGCGCAGGTTCTCGCCCGAGACCCCGGAGGGCCGGGAGTTCCTGGCCGATTATTTCAAATATTTCGGTTACGGTTTTCTCGACTCGCCGGAGGACCTGCGGCTCAATATCCCGCTGCTTTTCTACTCCTACCGTTTTATGGTGGGGGCCGGGTTCTGGTTCGTACTGCTGTTCGCGCTCACGCTCTGGTTCCTCTACCGGAAGAAGGGGCGGGAAGAGTTCCCGCGTTGGATGATTTACGTTATGCTCTGGTCCATTCCGATAGCCTACCTTGCGGGCCAGGCCGGATGGGTGGTAGCCGAGGTGGGCCGCCAGCCGTGGACCATACAGGACCTCCTGCCTGCCGTGGCCGCCGTGTCGCACCTTAACGCCGGTTCGGTAAAGATGACCTTCCTGATGTTCACGATACTGTTCACCGCGCTGCTCATTGCCGAGGTTATGATTATGACCCGGCAGATAAAGATAGGACCTAAAAACGACGAATAGCCATGTTCACATACGTATTTTTACAGCACTACTGGTGGTTCATAATTTCGGTGCTCGCCTCGATGCTCGTGTTCCTGCTGTTCGTACAGGGCGGGCAGGGCCTGCTCTACACCATCGGCCGTACACCGGCCGAGCGCAACATGATAGCCGACACTCTGGGCCGCAAATGGGAGATTACCTTCACCACGCTCGTCACTTTCGGGGGGGCATTTTTCGCCTCCTTCCCGCTGTTCTATTCCACCAGTTTCGGCGGGGCGTTCTATGTCTGGATGCTGATACTCTTCGTATTCGTCATACAGGCAGTATCGTACGAGTACAGGCGCAAACCCAATAACTTCCTCGGCGAGAAGACCTTCAACGCCTTCCTCATTATCAACGGCGTGCTGGGCGCTCTGCTGCTTGGTACGGCGGTAGGCACCTTCTTCACCGGCGCCAACTTTATCGTGGAGAGGGGCAACCTCGCCAATATCGGGGGGAGCATGGCAATCTCGCAGTGGACCACCCCGTGGCGGGGGCTGGAGGCGGTGCTCGATTACCGCAACCTCGCGCTCGGCCTTGCCGTGCTGTTCCTTTCGAGGGTGCTCGGCCTGCAATACTTTATGAACAGCATCGACGATGAGATTATCTACGAGCGGTCGCGCAGGCATCTGGTCTACAACGCCGTTCCCTTCCTCCTGTTTTTTCTGGTGTTCCTCGTGAGCCTGCTCTGTTCGCACGGCTGGGCGGTGGACCCCGCGACGGGGGTTATCAGTATCGAAAAGCATAAATACCTGCATAACCTGCTGGCGATGCCCTATATTCTGGCCGCCATGCTGTTCGGTATCGTCGGCGTGCTTTGGAGCATCCTTTCCGGTATTTCCGGAACGGGCGCCCGAAAGGCCATCTGGTTCGGAGGTGCGGGGACGGTAGTTACCGTGCTGTGCCTGTTTTTGATAGCGGGATGGAACAACACGGCCTATTACCCGTCGCTGGCCGACACACAGAGTTCCCTCACCATCTACAACAGTTCGTCCAGCGAGTTTACCCTCAAGACCATGAGCGTGGTATCCCTGCTGATACCGTTCGTATTCGCCTATATCTGGTACGCCTGGAAGTCGCTGACTAAAAACCGGGTTACCCGGGCCGAGAACGAGGGTGGCGAGGATTATCATTGACCCGACAGTGCCCCCGGACAGAATAAACCGGACCGGTACGGCGTTATACAGGGGCAGGCTCCGTCGGTGGGTCTGCCCCCTGCTTTCCGGCCGCGGCGATATGGGAGCGATTGCAGGCGCGGGAAAAAAACCGTAACTTTGGCGGGCGCGGGTTCCGGCCGGCGGGTAAAGAGATTTACTATGGATAAGACAACCATACAAAGGATTGCGGCGGGGATTGTATTCTGCCTGCCGTTCCTTTTTTTCGGGTCGTGCGATACGGACGACGTCAATATCGACGGTACGGGTATCGTTGCCGACTCCACGGAGATAGAGCTCGACTACCGGGGACGAAGCAATACCTTTATTATCACCAGCCTATACCCGTGGGAGGCCTACTACGAGTACCCGAAAGACTCGCTGTGGCTCACGGTGGACCCTCTGGAAGCAGAACGGTGGAGTACGGTAACACTGTCGGCCGAAGCCAATCCTTACCGCCGCCGGAGCACCTATGTGACCTTCTATAACGGATTCCGTGAGGTGTCCGTGAAGGTAACCCAGTTGGCCGAGGCGGACTACGAGCCGGGCACGACCGTACTGTTTATGAATATGGGGACAATAGATGTGGATAGCCCCGTATCGGTAGGGGAGTACACCTCGTGGGGAAGCACCGGTTCGGCGCAGACAGGCGTCCAGTATTCCGGAACGGACGCCACCGTACAGGCCGACGTCACATCGTACCATCCCGGCAAATTCAGCGACGGGGCTTATCCGGGAGCTTCTATGGGCAACAATGTGGAGCTGGCCCCCGGCGGCGAATTGACTGTATCCCGAATAGGTGTTAGCGCCTACGACCGGTTGATACTAACCCTCTACGTCGCCTCGCCCGACGGGGGCGGCTGGGCCGCAGACCCCTCGGCCGCGCTGACGGTGGAGGGGGAAACGCTTGATGACAGATTTATGGATATAGCCTTCGATGTGGTCGAATTGCCGGAGGACAACGGCTGGCAGATGGTGGTGGCCGAGTTCCGCAAGGTAGCCGACGCGGCCACTTTTTTCCTGCGTTTCACCAATAACGGTACGCGAAACCTCTATATAGACGATATCCTGCTCGAATCGGCAGGCCGGGGTACGCAGGTGATAGGCACCCCCGTGCCTAACGTAACGACTCTCGCAGCCACCGGTGTGACGGCCTCCACGGCGACCCTGCGCGGCCAGTACACCCTGCCCGAATCCATAACCGCGGTGGACGAGGTGGGGATAGAGTACAAACTGAACACCGTTGCGGATTATACCGTCCACCCGGTTACCGACCCCGGTGCGGGCAACGGGTTCGAAGTGGCACTGACCGGGCTTAACGAGGGCGAGATATACTTCTACCGTGCCTACGCGAGGGTAGGGGACGCCACATCGAGGGGTGACGACCTGTCGGTGACAATCGCGGAACAGACGGAAACAGAACCCGACGACGGGGAGGAGGAGGAGTAGCGACCACGGTTCGGATACCGAAGCGGACGATGGGTACAGTGGTAATACCCTATCCGGAACAGATGCGGGAAGATTGCACTTTCGAGTACCCGTACAGACGGGGAGGGGAATGCTCCGTTCGGAAAAGCCGAAACAGGCTTGAGCCCGGAACTGACCCGGATATGGATGGGTGCTACCGTCCGCAATCACGGTTCGGTAAAAGGCAGTGTTTCCGGTTCCCGGGGCCGGTTCAGAAAACCTTCAGACCGATAATACCGGCCACGATAAGAAATGCCGAAAACAGGCGGGCGAACCCGGCCGGGTCGCTGAAAAAGGCGATACCGATGGCGAGGGTGCCCACGGCACCGATACCGGTCCAGACGGCATAGGCCGTCCCGATGGGAATGGAGCGCTGCGCCATGTAAAGGAACAGCCCGCTGAGGGCCATAGAAACGACCGACACGGCGATAAACGTAACCCGGTTACCCGTAGTAGCCGCCAGTTTGAAACCCAGCGGCCAGCCTATTTCGAAAATGCCGCCCAGAATAAGGTATAACCAAGCCATAATAATAAATGTTGTAGCCCGGCAAAGATAAACATTTTGCACCGCGGGGCAAATCCCCCGGCAGTTCCGGGAAGTGGCGCCCCGTAAACATATCGCGGCCGAAAGCCGACTTGTAATTTGACGATATTTTCGGCGGCCTTCCGACCCCGTGCCCTACGGGCCTCGAGTCCCGCACCGCGGACGGATTTACGAATTAGTACGAATCATTACATCATTATATCCGCACTTTTCAGTAATATAGTAACCTTATGACTGGAAAAGGAGTATACCGATACGATATTATCCAGCGGGACGCCGACTTCACCAACGCGTGCACCCATATCTCGCTGATGAACCATATCCTTCAGGCCGCGGGCGATGATGCGGACCTGAACGGTTTCGGCATCAAGGACCTTAACGTGGGTAACTGTTCGTGGGTAATCAGCCGGATGTGTACCGAATTCGGAAGGCGCCCGGCGCAGGGGGAGACCGTCGCGGTGAGGACGTGGGTGAGCGAAGTGGGCCGGTTTATGACCACCCGTAATATGGAGGTGACCGACGGGGCGGGCCGCGTCGTAGCCCGTACCGTGACACAATGGGCCGTTATCGATATCGATACGCGCCACGCGGTGGACATCCGTGCCCATATCGACTACAAGGGGGCCGTGAGCGACGAGCCGTCGCCCGTTCCTGCGCCCGCCCGTATCGCGCGGCTCGACTGCGACCCGGTCGCGGAGAAGACGGTCGTATACAGCGATACCGATTTCAACCGCCATATGAACGCCATGAAGTATATCGAATGGATGATTGACGGCCTACCGGTGGACGAACTGGTCTCGGGACGTCTACGGCGCATCGATATAAACTTCCTGAAGGAGGCCGTATTGGGCCAGCGCCTTAGCCTGCACACCCTGCCGGACGACCCGTCCCGCAGATACGAAATCCGCGATGCGGCCTCCGGCGAGCCGCTCTGCCGCTGTTCGTTCACTTTCGGATAACGTGGAGGTTTTCACTGTCCGAGGTAAAATTGAGTATGCATACCCCGGCAGTGTACGGACCCACCGTCGTAATAAAGATTCCCGTTCTTATACCACCCGTTTCCCTCCGTTCCCCCCGTTCCCCGCAGTCCCCTCTGTACCGACC
>JAJBVT010000063.1:10027-15238 GCA_020859685.1 Rikenellaceae bacterium | reverse complement strand
CCCCCCACACCGGGCGGCCCGTCACCCCCCACACCGGGCGGCCCACCACACCGACACCGGTGGCCCGCCACACCGACACCGACGGTCCGCCACACCCACACCGGCGGCCCGCCGAAATGCAAGAACCACCGAATAAAAATGTCATCCTGAGCGGGAGCGAAGGATCTGGCATAAGTATCCCACTATTCTTCCGGTAATTACAATCAGCTGGCGTGGTATGCCGGGAACTTTTATAAAAGAAGGTTCGGCGATATTGCTTCCGCCGAACCCTTATTGTCAAAATATATATTTAGCGCTCCACCATAGCCCGCTCCGGTGCCTGGCCGCACGATTTCTCCATAGTGCTCACGGACGGGACTCCTAAAGCCCCTCCACATGCTCGTCGAGCACGGCCTTGAACAGGTCGATATCGCCGCAGCAGGAGTTGAAAATATACGACTTGGCCTCTTTGATTTTACTCAGGGCCAGTTTGCCGTACACCTCTGCCGGGTTGCGGTACATATCCGCTTCGGTGGCCTGCCGCATGAGCAGGTGGGTAATTATGATATGACCGGCCATCTCCACCAGCCTGCGGGCATGGAAGTCTATCTGTTCATTGTCCCCGGCCGTTACCCGTTCCACGCATGCCTCGTAGGATTCGCGCATCGCGACGAGGTTTTTGTATACCGACTCCATATCGCTCGGATACTTGGCTTCGGCTTCGTACTCCTTAATCTTGGCGAGGTACGTTCCCGTGGTGACGTGGCGGATGGCCGCTACCACCTGCAGCTGTGAGGTACCCTCGTAGATATTCGTTATACGCGCGTCGCGGTAGAGCCTCTCCACCGGATAATCCTTCATATATCCCGAACCCCCGAGTACCTGTATGGCGTCGTAAGCCTCCTGATTGGCATATTCCGTGGCAAAGAGTTTGAGCAGCGGTGTGAAGGCGTCGGCCAGCCTGGAGTACTCCTTCATCTCGGCACGCTCTTCCGGCTCCAGCTTGCGGTCGTGGCTCCAGTGGATGTAGTCTTTGTAAATTTCCACGAAGCGGGTGGTCTCGTAGAGCAGGGCCCGCGAGCCGTGGAGCTTGGCCTTCATGTTGCTCAGAATCTCGAACACGGCCGGGAACGCGATAATCGGCTTGCCGAACTGTTCGCGTTCGTGGGCATATTTCAGCGCCTCGCGGTAGGCTGCCTCGCTTATTCCCACTGCCTGCGCGCTCACACCCAGACGGGCGGCGTTCATCAGCGACATTACATATTTGATAAGGCCCATCTTGCGGTCGCCCACCAGCTCGGCCGGGGCGTTGGTAAAGACCAGTTCGCAGGTCGGGGACCCTTTGATACCCAGTTTGTTCTCGATACGGCGCACCTTGGTCGCCCCGCTGTTCTTGTCGTAGACGAACATCGACAGCCCGCGGGCGTCCTTCGTCCCCTCTTCCGAGCGGGCCAGCACGAGCGATATCTCGCCGTCGCCGTTGGTGATAAACCGCTTCACACCGTTCAGCAGCCATGTCTGTTTCTCCTCGTCCCAGTGGGCTTTGAGCATCACGGCCTGAAGGTCGGACCCGGCGTCCGGCTCCGTGAGGTCCATCGCGCAGGTCTCACCCGCGCAGACCCGCGGGAGGTATCGGGCTTTAATCTCCTCCGAGGCGAACTCGTTGAGGGTCTCGGCACAGTCCTGAAGCCCCCAGATGTTCTCGAAACCGGCGTCGCCGCGTGCCACCATCTCGTTGGTCATCACAAAGCAGATAAGCGGGAAGTTCAGCCCGTCGAACCGGCGGGGCAGGGTAATGCCCGACAGCCCGGCGGCGTTCAGAGCGTCGAGATTGCGCTGGGTGCCGGGAGCGTACACCACCCGGTCGTTCACCACAGAGGGACCGGTATGGTCCACCTCTTCGGCATTGGCTGCGAGCACGTCGGCGCATATCTCTCCGGTGATTTCGAGCACCCTGCGGTAGTTGTCCATCGCGTCCTCGAAGTCGGCCGGTGCGTAATCGTATTTGTCCTTGTCCCCGAACCCTTTTTCCTTGAGTTCCACCATCTTCTTCATCAGCGGATGGTTCAGGTGGAATTGCAGGTCCTTGTTATCTAAAAAGAAATTAGCCATAGTTTTTGATCTTTTGTGTTTTAAGGTAACATCCTGTACTTTTTCAAAATAGCCTTTACTTGCTCGTTCTGGTCCGCGGTAAGTTGTTTCCGGGGAATTATCAGAGCCGAGATGGCCGAGTCGTAAATGAAAAAATGTTCTACTGTTTCGCTTGCTTTTACAACTCCGTCCCAACTATATTTCGCCGATTTGTTGCGGTCGGAAATTTCAAGTCCCCGATCGGAAAGGGTAAGTGTTTTTTCGCCCAGAAGTGTGGCGTTGCCCGGTTGATCATAAATCTTCCTTGCAAACCGCATGGTTGTTTTATTATGCAGCTTCCTGAATAATAAAAGCAGTAACGCCATGAGGCACAGGAAAATAAAGTCGGCAATGGAAAACTCTCCGCTGGCGATAAATTTCGATCCCACAAGCACTGATATTATAAGGGCGAAAACCAGAAGGGTGTATTTAAGCACAGAACCCAGTTTGCGGTCGTTACCCAGAAAATCAGATTGAAAAGCGATCAGGTCGTCAAGCGATATGTCGTACTTTACCGTCACCTATTTGCTGTTCTGCTTGTAATATTTTATCATCTTGGGTATCACCTCGTTCACATCGCCCGTGATAGCGTAGTCCGCTAACTTGTTGATAGGGGCCTCGGGGTCGGTGTTAATCGAGATTATCATCGACGACTGGTCCATCCCGGCCGTGTGCTGTATCTGGCCCGAGATGCCGCATGCGATGTAGAGCTTTGGCCGCACCGTAACGCCGGTCTGGCCCACCTGCCGGGCGTGGTCGGCGAACCCGGCGTCCACTGCCGCACGCGAGGCGCCCACCTCCGCGCCAAGCACCTCGGCCAGCTCGTGCAGCAGGGCGAAGTTCTCCTTCGAACCCATCCCGTAGCCGCCCGAAACGATAACCGGAGCCCCTTTTACGTTGATTTTGCGCTCTTCCATATGGCGCTCGATTATCTTCACGGCGAAGTCCGTATCGTTTAGCCACTGTTTATAATCGAGTACCCGCAGTTCACCTGCACCGGGTTTGGCGGCCTTCTCTTTTTTCATCACGCCTTCGCGCACTGTCACCATCTGCGGGCGGCAGTCGGGGTTGATAATGGTGGCGATGATGTTCCCGCCGAAAGCCGGGCGTATCTGGTACAGAAGGCCGGTGTACTCCTTCCCGCTCTTGTTGTCCTTATGGTCGCCGATTACAAGGCTCGTACAGTCGGCCGTAAGGCCGCTGTGAAGGGCCGAGGAGACCCTCGGGCCGAGGTCGCGCCCCACGGGCGTGGCGCCCATCAGGGCTATCTGCGGCTTCTCCTGCCCGAACAGGCCGCACAGGATGGCCGAGTGAGGAAGGGTGCGGTACGGGTCGAGTTCCTCGCCGTCGGCCACCCATACGGTGTCCGCTCCGTACTCCGCCAGCTCTTTTTCTATTCCTGAAAGGTTGTGGCTGATTACCACAGCTTCGAGTTTGCATGCGAGCGTATCGGCCAGTTCGCGTCCCTTGGTCAGCAGTTCGAGGCTCACGTCCATCACCCTGCCGTTCTCAAGTTCGCAATATACCATTAGATTGTTCATCTCGTCTCTTTTGATTTTAGGTTAACCCAAAGTGTGGCTGGCTATAAGTTCCGCCATAAGCTGGTCGATATCCGAGTCCGAAGCAGTCAGCCGTTTGGCCTCTTTGGCCTGAAATACCACATTCTCGATGGCTTTTACCTTCGTGGGGGAACCGGCAAGGCCGAGCTGGTTATCTTCGGCGTCCACGTCCGACACACTCCACTCGCCGATTTTAAGGTAGTCGCGGGTCTCGTACATCTGCGATATGTAGTCCGAGTCCATATCCTGAAGCTCTGTCGGGATGCGGGCGTGCTTGTATTTCATCACCCTCTTGGCGTGCCGGGGACGGCACGGTGCGGCCGAGCCGTTCACGGTTACCACCAGCGGAAGCGTGCAACTTACAACCTCGACACCGTGGTCGAGCCGCCTTTTTATGACAATCTCCCCGTTGTCGTCGGCGAGCGAGACTATCTCTTCGGCGTAAGTTACCTGCGGAATGCCCATCTTCTCGGCCACCTGCGGGCCTACCTGGGCCGTGTCGCCGTCGATGGCCTGACGGCCTGCCACGATAATGTCGGGTTTGACCTTGTCCAGCGCCCGCGACAGGGCGTATGACGTAGCGAGGGTATCGGCCCCCGCAAATTTCCTGTCGGTAAGCAGGATACCCCCGTCCGCGCCGCGGAACATGGCGTCGCGGATTATGTCGGCGGCCCGGTGCGGCCCCATGGTGAGGATATGTACCGTACTGCCCGGGCGCATATCCTTCAGGATAAGTGCCTGTTCGAGGGCGTTCAGGTCTTCAGGATTGAAAATTGCGGGGAGTGCCGCGCGGTTCACCGTGCCGTCCGCCTTCATTGCGTCCTTCCCCACGTTGCGTGTGTCGGGGACCTGCTTGGCAAGCACCACGATCTTTAACGGTTTCTTCATTCTAAAGCTCTATTTTTGGTTTTATCGAGTTCAGGTGTGGTCGGCGTTCAGCCCTTAATTACCCTCCGGTTCCGTGACCCGGACAAAGGCGGCGGCAGGTGTAGGTCGGACGGTCCGGTAAACCCGGTTCGACTACGTTTTTACCTGTGGGCCAAAACAGGTGCAATTTAATTAAATCTGCCGTAAATCCAAAAAAGCCGCTCAGCGAGGCTTGTGGTTACGCGCCGTCAGGATGACCCTGCACCGGCGTATAGCCGTCTATTTCGGAAAGGAATACCGGGCCTCCGGAAACCACACCATATAAATAAGGCGACAATTACAATTTTAACCCGATTGTTTCCAGACCCGCGGTTCCCGTGGCGACGGGGTTTGTCAAAAGAATATTTAGATTGTTTCGATGTGATTATGTAGTATATAATAACCTTTCTGCTTGTGCGTAATGGGGATTACGGGCCCCCTGCCTTGCCGGTGGAGCCCGTCCGGAAGAATATGTAATATTACTGACGCTATTATGTAGTATAAAACATCCCTGTTTAGGGCGAAGGGGGGATTGCAGATCCCCTCGCCTTGCCGGCGGGGCCCGTTCAAAAGAACAGCAAAATTGCTGATGCGATTATGTAGTACAAAACGTCCCTGTTTTGGGCGAAGAGGGGAT
>JAJBVT010000063.1:7892-9927 GCA_020859685.1 Rikenellaceae bacterium | reverse complement strand
ATTGCTGATGCGATTATGTAGTACAAAACGTCCCTGTTTTGGGCGAAGAGGGGATACAGATCCCCCCGCCTTGCCGGCGGGGCCCGTTCAAAAGAACAGCAAAATTGCTGATGCGATTATGTAGTACAAAACGTCCCTGTTTTGGGCGAAGAGGGGATTGCAGATCCCCCCGCCTTGCCGGCGGGGCCCGTTCGAAAGAACAGCCTGAGTGCCATCGGCACTCAGGTAAAAAGTAAACAGGGACTACCCTTGTGCAAGCACGGGTAGTCCCTGTTTACTTTTACGTCCTTTCGGACGCTGTTCTTTTGCGGAGGGAGGGGGATTCGAACCCCCGGTACCGGAAGGTACAACGGTTTTCGAGACCGCCACAATCGACCGCTCTGCCATCCCTCCGGAGCGTTCGCGGTTGCAAATGTAATAATTTATCCTTTCCGTTGTCCACTTTAGAAGACCCATTTTACCCCAAAAATCCACCGGGCCGTTCGATTTGCACTTTTTTTGCCGTAAGGTAACGGTTCCGGTTTTATTCAGTAATTTTATTCCCGCAATTATTCCTACACTCTATGGCGCACGGACACGGGCATACGCATAACCACGGTAACAACCAAGCCCTCCCGCATGGCATGCCTGCCGTGGAGTACCTCAACAGGGCCTTCAAACTCGGAATCATCCTCAACCTTATATTCGTCGCGGTGGAGTTCCTCGCGGGCCTCGTAATTGGTTCCGTGGCCCTTATGTCCGACGCGGGCCATAATCTTAGCGATGTTATCAGTCTCGCCCTGGCTATGTTCGCCTTCAGCCTCGCGCGGCAGAAGCCGAGCAGTCGCTATACCTACGGCCGGAAAAAGAGCACCGTAGTGGTTTCGCTGGCAAATGCCTGCATTCTGTTGGTCGCGGTGGGATTTATCATTTACGAGAGCGTCGAGAAACTGATTACGCCCCAGCCGGTGGAGGGCGGCACGGTGGCATGGGTCGCCGGGGTGGGAATCGTCGTCAACGCATTCACCGTATGGCTGTTCCTGCGGCATAAGGATTCGGATATCAATATCAAGGGGGCGTACCTCCATATGGCCGCCGATACGCTGGTATCGGTCGGGGTACTCGTTTCGGGCTTGATAATTAGTTTCACCGGATGGTATATCCTCGACCCGGTTATCGGGATAATTATAGCCGTGGTTATCTTCTTCTCGACCTGGGGTCTGCTCAAAGAGAGCCTGAGGCTGGCGCTGGACGGGGTGCCCTCCGGCATCGACCCCGAGGCGGTGCAGGACTCCATAAGGGCTTCCGACCCGGCTATCCGGGACGTCCACCATCTCCATATATGGCCTTTGAGTACCACCGAGACGGCCCTTACGGCCCATATTACCGTCTCGGAGGAGGCGGCGACCGGCGAGGTGAAGGCCAAAGTAAAAGAGGCTCTCCGTGGCCAGGGTATCTGCCACTCGACCCTCGAAACCGAGACCCCGGCCGACCGCGCCTGCGAGTGCGACTGCGGGTAGTTCCGACTTTAAGCCCATACCTGTGTAGATAGTCAGGCCCTACTCGGGTCCTCCATGTATACAAGACCGTCCCTAATGTCCCTTGCGGGCTCCTGTCACATGCCCATTTAATTTATCGGCTTCTTCACGCTTATATCTCATGGTCCCGCTCGCTTCCCCTTTCGGGTTCCTGTTACATCCCCTTTAATTTTTCGGATTCTTCACGCTTATAACTTACGCTCCCGCTCGCTATCCCTTTCGGGTTCCTATCGCATGCACGGTCATTTCCGTCAGGAAATCGGGTACCTATCACTTACATCACTCGGTCCCGCTCAAGCCCGCTCTGTCCCGTTCGAGGTCCTGAAAACCGTGCATTCTTTTGGCACATAGGGTGTTGAAACAGAGAACGATACCGGCGGGAGCCGGTATCGTTCGCATATATCACAGAGTATGTCGGGTCAGAGAGCCGGGGCCTCGAGAACTTCTATCTCCGCATAAAGCACCCTGCTTCCGCGGTTGCGGCGGTAACCGTCCGCGTCGTCCGTCAGGCCGGGCGG
>JAJBVT010000063.1:0-7792 GCA_020859685.1 Rikenellaceae bacterium | reverse complement strand
GCGTCGTCCGTCAGGCCGGGCGGGATATAGAGCCTTATCTGGCCGCCCTCGCCGATCAGCTGAAGGCCCTCGTAGATACCGAGCATCATATCGGCCATCCTGTTTGTCTCGGTCGAGATGCCCGTACGGTCGTGTAACGCCCCGTTCAGGTAGCTGATGGTATGTATGGTGGTAACATTGTCGGAAATATCCACAACATGGTTCGACATATCGCCCTGTTCAATTATCTTATATACCAGGCCGCTCTCGGTGGTCATCATACCCGGAGCCGCAGCCAGCGAGTCGAGCGTGGCCTGGGCCTCGGCCCTGAGCCTTGCCGTAAGCACCGCCTCGTACATCTGGCCTCGCACCTCGTCAACGGTAATATCCGCCTCGAAAATACTGGCGCCGAAATCTCGCCTGTAACCGTCGGCGTCGTCCGTCAGGCCCGGCGGGATGAACAGTTTAATACGGCCGCCCTCGCCCACGAGCATTACTCCTTCGGTGAAACCGGCCATCATATCGGGAAGGTTTACATCCTCCCGGGTGCCCCGGCTCTGGTTTTGTGTGCTTCCGATATAGCAGACAGTGTAGGTCAGTACCACGTCGTCGCGCATATCTATCACGTGGTTGTCCATATCGCCCTGTTCCACGACCTGATAGAATAGGCCCGATTCGGTCCTGCTGTAACCCGGAAGGGCACTGAGAGAATCCAGTATCGGGCGGGCTTCATCGAGGGCCTTTTGGATACGCCAGGTATCGCGAACGTCCAGCACTTCTACTTCCGCATGGAACAGCTCGGCACCGCGGTTACGCTCGTATCCGTCGGCGTCGTCCGTAAGGCCGGGCGGAATCCACAGCTCTATCTTACCCCCGCAGCCTACCATCATCACCCCTTCGGTAAACCCGGCCATCATATCTGCCAGGCGGGGATTGTCCCGGTCCTTGTCGAGCAGTTTGCCGTTGAGGTATTCGATGGTATATTCCAGCTCGGGTTTCTCGTAAATATCTTCTACCCTCAGGTCCATATCGCCCTGTTCGATAATCCGGTAAATCAACCCTGTCGGGGAGGTACTGAAACCGGGAAGGGCGGCAAGCGAGTCCAGAACGGGGCGAAGTCTGGCCATTTCGCGTTCGAACTTTATCTCCTTCAGTACCGTTTCGAAATAGTAGTCGACATAGGCCTCTAATTTCTCGCGGTCTATTTCGTCCGAGTCGCGGAATCCGTCTGTAAGACCTCGATTCATCAGCCCGGGCGACAGTTCCGGCTCTTCGTCATAGGCTTTCTTACCGAAATATAGCCCTACGAGATACGACAGGCTGTCCGCCTGCGTGCGGAGCTGCGGCAGCGGATACCCCTCGGGAAATTCGAAACCCTTATCCCAATCCTCACGGCTGTAATAGCCGTAACCGCTTCCGTAGCCGTAGCCGTAATCGTCATCGTAATCGTCAAACTCCGAGAATTGTAACGGGTCGTAATTGCCGTACATTTGCCTCGTCAGATAATCCGATATCTCGGAGTAATCGTAGTTATCCGACCCTATCAGGAATCCGGCCTCTATCCCTTCGAGCAGGTAATTGAACTCTACCTCCTCCAGCCACTCCGCGGCGAATTGGCCTTCGGCGATGCCGCGGTAGTAGGATACCGTATCCTCTTTCGTGAGCAGGTCCGCCGTGTTCGGCCCGGTTCCCTCCCCTTTGCCGGTAATACGGCTTTCGAGGGGCGCTGCGTACTGCGAGTCATCCTGAAACGCCGTGTGGCGGTGCAGATAGCGGGGGTCGGTATCCGGCAGAGTGCGCAGCCGTGCGCGGCTGTCGGCAATCTCGTCGGAGTGGATAACCGAGAGGTAGGTCCGCAGGTAATCGGTAATATATTCGTCCTGAGCCTCGTCGTCCTGGTCCGCGGTGTCGAAACCGTGGGCGACGCCGAGCTTTACCAGCTCCATATTTACGGACGGAAGGTCGTCGGCGATATCGAAACCCGACACCATGCCGATATAGAACGACAGGGAATCGAGCCGACTCCCCAGCTCGGGGAAAATCAGCCGTTGCAAAGGTTGTGTATCCTCCTGTGCACTGACGCCGCCCGCAAAGGCCATCGCCGCCACGGATAGCAGGGCATATAAAATAATTTTTCTCATAAATAATTGTTGTATAAGCAGTTAATTTTCGTTAATATTGGGTTTCTCGAGGCCGTAACCTTTCCGGGCATCCTCTTTTTTCAGCAGCCACGCGAACAGCACCGACACCACGCCGAACATGGCGAATATCATCATCGGAAGGGTATAGTCGTACATCGTAATTTTATCGCCGTTCTCCTGCACGGCGGTGCCCACGATGCAGTATCGGCTGAGCACCCAACCGATAAGCAGGGGCACGCACGACAGGCCGATATTCTGTATCCAGAAAATTACCGAGTAGGCCGTACCCAGCTTATGGTACGGGATTATTTTGGGCACTGAGGGCCACATGGCCGAAGGCACCAGCGAGAAGGCCGCCCCGAGTATCAGCATCAGCGCAATAGCCAGCACCGGCGAGGAGAAGGCCGGGATGGAGAACAGCACGTGCACAAGTACCAGCAGCAGCGCCCCTATCATCATTATGGTAGCGCCTTTTCCCTTCTTGTCGTAGATGCTTCCGAACAGCGGGGTAAGCAGGATATTTCCGAACGGGATAAGGGCGGGAATCGCTCCGGCCCACACCGGGGAGACGTCGAACTTCTGCTCCATCAGCTCGGTGGCGAATTTCAGGAACGGGAACACCGCCGAGTAGAACAGCAGGCACAGAATCGTGATATACCAGAACCCGCGGATACGGACGATGGTCCAGATATCCGAAACCCTGAATTTGTCCTCTTCCGAAGTCTCTTCTTCGGCGACGCCCGTTTCACGGTCGGCCCGCCGGTCGAGCATTATATATATAAGGAAACTCAAAAAGCCGATACAGAGCATCAGAAGGCAAAACACCAGCGGCGCCGACGGGCTGCCCATATATTCGGCAATCGGGCGCGAGCCGAGCAGGGCGATACCCGTGCCGATACGGCCCGCGGCTACGTTAAGGCCCATCGCAAGGGCCAGCGAGTGGCCGGTGAACCACTTGACCACTATCTTGGAAGCCGTAATGCCTATCATCTCGATACCCACCCCGAAGGTGGCGAAGCCGAGCATGGCGTAAAATACCTGCGCCTTGACATGCCAGAGGCCCAGAAGGTTAAGCGTCTGCCCTCCGAAATCGGTGCTTATGGCCCAGTATTTCAGGAAAGTTCCCGCTATCATAATCGCCACGGCAAGCAGGCCCGTGAACCGGGGGCCCATCCGGTCGAGAATCATCCCGGCGAAGATAAGCATGAACAGGAACACGTTGAAGAAACCGTAACCGAAAGTGAATACCCCGTACTCGGCCGAATCCCAGCCGAGACCGCTCTCGAGCATCGATTTGAGGGGAGCCATTACGTCGGATATGATATATCCGGTTAGCATTGTGAACGAAACCAGCGCGAGAACCGTCCAGCGGGCCGCAGGTGAGGTAGAGATTTTTTTGCGTAGTGCCTCTGTCATTTATCCGGGTTCTTGTGTTATACGGGCCAAATTTAATATTTATTTGCCCACTCGAAACCGCAAGGGCCGCCTAATTCACGAACCGGAGGGAAAATTGTGGTGATTTTAACAAAATTCGACAAGCCCGTGAATATTACGAGGTTTGTGTTCCCGGACGATGTTAATATATTTACGGACCTCATTCGTATTTTACGTGCGGGGTTACACGCGGTGTGAAATATTCGCTCGCCGTGGTTGCGACCACACGACGGGCGAAAAGAATACGGGGTTAATCGTCCGTAATCGTATACTGTTTCAGTATCTCGTAGGCATCGGTGATACCCAGCTCCCCGGCCTTGCTCAGGTCGAGGCAACCCTTGCGGGTATCCTTCATGTAGATCTGCACCAGCCCGCGGTTGAAATAGGCCTCGGCAAAGTCCGGATACAGCTCTATGGCCCGCGAAAAGTCCTCGAACGCCTCGGGCATCCGCCCCGAACGGGCCAGCAGGATACCGCGGTTGTAGAAGATATGCGGCAGCTCGGGCAGCAGCTTGGCCGCCTTGTTCAGGTCGGCGATAGACTCGTCGTAACTGTACGTTCGGGTGGAGCTGTTGCGAAGGCGGCTCGACGGGTCGGCATCAATCGTGATGCGCTGGAAGGAGTTGTCTATCGACGAGATAAAGTCCGTCATTTCGCTTCGCGTGGTGGAGCGGTTGATGTAGAGGAACGCGTTGGTCGGGTTCCTGTCGATGGCCTCGGTGTAGGTATTCACCGAACTGGTGTACTGCTTTATCTGCGACTGGGTGATACCCCGTATGAACAGGTCGTGCCACTCGCCCCGGCCGGAGGAGATCTTCTCCTCCAGCTGCCGGTCGTAGACCACAAGGGTGTCCGTGGGCAGGCTGCTTTCGGATGTGGTTAGGGCGAGATACTCGTTGTCGAACTCGCGGCGGAACAGCTCGAGCTGCTCGAGGTGGTAACGGCCGCGGGCCAGCGACACCACCGAGTCGGGCCGCATCAGCGAGAACCGGAACAGCGGCAGGAGCCTTACGTGGGCCTCCTCGTCCGTCGACCCGGGGCCGATACCCCGTCCCGGCATCCGCGACTCGAGCGACACCAGCTGGTTGAACTTGCGCGAAGTGTCGGCATATATCGAGAAGGTGCTGTCGTTCAGCTTCGAACGGTATTCGGCAATTTTCCGCTGGGCAAGGTTGTAGTCGCTCTTCGACCCGCGCATATCCCCGAGGCGGTGCTTTATTTCCGAGCGGTAGAGGTATGCGTTGGCGAAATCGGGATAGAGTTCGATGGAGCGGTCGTAATCCTCGACGGCCTTGTCGTAGTGCCCCAACTGCTGGTAGAGGTTGGCGCGGTTGAAATAGACCAGCACGTTGCCCGGGCTGTACCGGGCCACCATATCGTAATCCTCCAGTGCGCGGTTGTAATCACCTATCTGGCTGCGTATTATGGCGCGGTTGAAGTAGGTCTGCGAATTGGCAGGGTCGAGTTCCAGCACCCGGTCGAAGTCCTCAATCGCCTGCAGCGGGCGGTTGGTGTTGGCGTAGACGATGGCACGGTTGAAGTAGGGCGGTATGTAGGACGAGTCGCACTGGATGGCCTTGTCGAAATCGAGGAGCGATACGTCGTACTCCCTCTTCTGCATGTGCAGGGTCCCGCGGAAGTGGTAACCGCGCGGGTCCTCCCGGTTGGTGCGGATGGCGGCGTCGAAATCCTCGTAGGCCCTCACCGTATCCTGAAGGTGCAGGTAGGAGAGGCCGCGGTTGATATAGGCGTCTGCCACACGGTTCTCCCGGCGAAGGAACTGGTCGAAATCCTCGATGGCGCTCTCGAACTGCTGGCTAAGGAGGAAAGTGACCCCGCGGCTGAAATAGGTACCCGAGATATCTGGGCGCAGGTCGATGGCCTCCTGGAAATCCCGCAGAGCGTCGTCGTAATTGCCGAGGCGTGAGCGGGTTATGGCCCTGTTGCGGTAGGCGAGCGTGTAGACCGGGTTGCGCTCGATAGCGGCGCTGAAATCCTGTTCTGCGCCCAGCAGGTCGTCGAGATTGTATTTGGCCACCCCGCGCAGGAAGTAGGCCTCGTAGGCGTCGGGGTCGAAACGAAGCAGGACGTTGAGGGTTTCGATTGCGCTCTCGTACTTGCTGTCGTTCAGGTAGACCGCTCCTATATAGTTGAAATAGCTCTTGTTGAGCTGTCCGTACGAACTACCCGCGGAAAGGTAAAATATGAGTATCAAAGCGGTGACCAACCTGCACATAAACGTCAAAAATCAGGGTATATGAACCCGCTAATATAGTAAGAAAATACGGGTTTACCGCCCCGTACGGACCGCGGTGTACGGCTCCCGATTCAAGGAACGCATCCCGGCGCCGGTTTATTGCCCTGCGGGAGGCCGGACGATACGGCAAAACCCGAGGTAGGGGCGGTATCCGTAGGGTGGAGAATGGGGCACGTAGCCGAAGGCCACGACCGGACCCGTCCGGGACGCTATTTCCCTGTTTGCCGCATCCGCAGGGGTGGTCCCTGCCTTTTCCGGAGTTACAAAATCAACGCCGGGAGTACATTACGTTTAAATATGGCGGACGGCTATGCGGTTTGGGAAAAAAGGCTTAATTTTGGTGGCAATTTGCCGTCCGGAAATGCGATGGGGAAGGATTCCCGTCCGACGGCTTCCGGAGTTCGGAGAAACCAAATTTGCGCTAAAGGCAATATCAACCCGCGATGAAAAAAATTGATGTAGTGCTCGGCCTGCAATGGGGCGACGAGGGAAAAGGTAAGGTGGTCGACGTACTAACACCGGAATATAAGGTCATAGCCCGTTTTCAGGGCGGCCCTAACGCCGGGCATTCGCTCCATTTCAACGGCGAGAGCTATGTACTGCACACCATCCCGTCGGGAGTGTTCCGCGAAGGAACCATAAATATAATAGGCAACGGCGTGGTGATCGACCCGGTGATACTCTGCGAGGAGATAGCCCAGCTGGAGGCCGCCGGCACGGACCTTAGGAAGACCCTCCGTATCTCAAAGAAGGCCCACCTGATTCTGCCGACCCACCGGATACTCGACGCGGCTTCCGAGGCGGCCAAAGGCAAAGGCAAAATAGGCTCTACCCTAAAGGGTATCGGCCCCACGTATATGGACAAGACGGGCCGTAACGGCCTGCGAGTGGGCGATATACTCTCGCCGCACTTTATGGAGCGGTACGAAAGGCTCAAGGAGAAGCACCTCAAAATGCTCTCACACTACGACTACGAGTACGACATAACCGAATACGAACGGCAGTGGTTCGAAGGGGTGGAAGCCCTGCGTAAATTCCGCTTTATAGACAGTGAACACGAGATAAACCGCTACCTTGCCGACGGGGTGCCCGTCCTTGCCGAGGGGGCGCAGGGTGCGCTGCTCGACGTGGATTTCGGTACCTATCCGTATGTGACCTCGTCCAACACCCTTTCGGCCGGGGCATGTACCGGGCTGGGCGTGGCGCCTACCCGTATCGGGGAGGTATTCGGGATATTCAAAGCCTACTGTACCCGCGTGGGCAGCGGTCCGTTTCCCACCGAGCTGTTCGACGCTACCGGCGAGCGCCTGCGGGATGTGGGCCGGGAGTTCGGGGCCACTACGGGGCGGCCGCGCCGCTGCGGCTGGCTGGATTTGGTGGCGCTTAAATACAGCGTTATGTTGAACGGTGTGACCTCGCTCATTATGATGAAGTCGGACGTTATGAACGGGTTCGACAAGGTAAAGGTCGCCGTGGCTTACCGAACGCCGGAGGGGGAGACCTCCGAATCCCCGTACGAAATCGGCGACACGGTCGAGCCCGTCTACCGTGAATTTCAGGGATGGACCGAAGATATTTCGAAGATTCGCACTTACGACGCCCTGCCGCAGACATTCCGCGAGTATGTGGAGTTTATCGAGGCCGAGTACGGCGTACCGGTGAAAATCATATCGGTGGGCCCCGACCGGGAGGAGACAATCGTAAGGTAACTATTTCTTGTAACGAGTTAAAATCAGGCGTCCGGGTTATCCGGGCGCCTGGTTTTTTAACCTGCCATCCGGTCGTTCGGGAAGTGAGCCAGAGACGGCCGGTTCCCATACTCTGTTTCGGTGGTTGGGAAAGTAGTCCCGCGGTTCAGGCAAAGGCTCCCCTTTACCCGTAAGGTTACCCACTTCAACCCCGCTTGTGACCCGTTCCAACCCGCTCCCACCACCTCCACTCCGCTTCCTCCCCGCTTCAACCACCTCCCCCGCTTCCGACC
>JAJBVT010000010.1 GCA_020859685.1 Rikenellaceae bacterium | reverse complement strand
CGCCGGGGCGGATGCTTTTGCCTGTAGCGGCTGGGTTGGCCGGCACTGTCCGGAGGGGTCCGTGTCGGGACATGGGTGTTGCGGTGTGGACCGTGCTTTCGGGGAGGGTGCTTTTCCTGGGAGCGGCGGGGCTGGCTTTCACTGCCCGGAGGGGTCCAGGGTCGGTGTGGACCGTGCCTTCAGTAACGGTGGGGAGCCGGAGCCGGACGGTTGGAGCGTGACACCGCAGCAGCGCCGGGTCGATGTCGACCGCCCTTTCGGGAACCCGACGGAAACGGGTCGGAGCGTGGAAGATGTCACCACGGCGGTTTTGCCGGATGATATCGAAATTACAGTAAAGGTCTGCGGCGTGGGAATGGCCGAGACTGCCGCCGCGGTGGCCGGTATCCTTGCCTCGGCGGGCCAGAACCGTTCCGGCAGGCCGGACCTCGTGTTACTTGCCGGAATAGCGGGCGCATATCCCGGGTCGGGGCTGAAGGCCGGGGATTGCGTTGCGGTTGCCAGCGAAAAGATTGCCGACCTCGGGGCGGTGCGCGGCGGCGGGTTCGAACCGCTGTTCGAAAAACAATACGCAAGTCCGCTTGCCGTGCGGCAGAACGTACTGCCGTCCGTGCCTTCGCTTACGGTAAACTGCATCGGGGGACCGCACGACGGATGTTACCCTCCGGGTGAATACGCCGTAGAAAATATGGAGGGGGCGGCGTTTTTCGCCGCATGCCTTGCGGCCGGATTGCCGTTTATCGAAGTGCGGGCCGTATCGAACTGTACTACGGACCCACGCGGCGAGTGGCGTATCGGGGAAGCCCTGACAGCGTTGAGGGAGGGAACTCTCCAAGTCGCCGCAGAGTTACTAAAGTCTAATTAACGCCCTGATTAGAATATAAAAAACAAAATGAAACTCCGCTTAAATATATCGCCCTGCCCGAACGACACCTTTATGTTCGACGCACTGGTGAACGGGCGCATCGACGCACGGGGAACGGCTTTCGACGTGGAATACCACGATATCGAGCAACTCAACCTGCGGGCTACCGTAGGCGATGCGGACATTACCAAAGTTAGCTACGCCGTCCTGCCGTCGATATACGGCAGGTATACGCTTTTAGACTCGGGAAGCGCTCTGGGAAGGGGCAACGGCCCGTTGCTGGTGGCCCGGGGACCGGTGGATACGGACCGGCCTCTGCGCATAGCCGTGCCGGGATTCAATACCACCGCCAACCTGTTGATGGATAGGTTATTCCCCCGGCAGCGGGACAAGCACGAGGTGTTGTTTTCCGAAATAGCCGCAGCTGTCAGGGACGGCCGCGTCGACGCGGGCGTGCTGATTCACGAGGGGCGGTTTACATACTCCGCGCAGGGCCTCGGGCTGGTCGGCGACCTGGGGCTGTTGTGGGAAGAGCGCACCGGCCTGCCGCTTCCGTTGGGGGCCATCGTGGCATCGCGCGGCCTGCCGCCGGAGACGGTGCGGCTTGCCGGGGAACTGGTGCGCGAAAGTGTCCTGTATGCCCTGCGGAACCCGGCGGATTCACGCGAATATGTCCGGTCTTATGCCCGCGAGCTGGACGATACGGTTATCGACAGCCATATAGCCCTGTTCGTAAACGACTATTCGGTTACCCTCGGGGATACCGGAAGGCGGGCGGTAGCCGCGCTTACGGGTCTCGACCCGGACCTACTTTAAAGAAAACTTTTCCGGGAGGGCGGTGAAGGGATTAACCGGAGATACTGTAAAGACTTCTCCTTCCCCGAAGCAGGGCGGAAAGATACCGTAAATCAAAGTAAGAATATCATAAATTTGGACCGGAAATATACCGACATACTTAACACCCTTGCCGCCGAAGACAATCTGCGGACCCTGCGGGAGACCGTGCCCGACGGCCGATACCTCGTGTACGGCGGGCGGCGCTACCTGAATCTATCGTCGAACGACTACCTCGGTATCGGGACGGATACGGAGCTTCAGCAGGAATTTCTGGCCGGATTAGGCACCCCGGGCCGGTTCCTGATGGGTACCCCCTCCTCGCGGCTCATGACAGGGAACGGACCCGAATACACGGCGCTGGAGAAGTCGGTCTCCGCGCTGTTCGGCGGCGACAGGGAGTGCCTCGTGTTCGGGTCGGGTTACCTCGCCAATTCCGCCGTGCTGCCCGTACTTACCGTCCCGGATGACGTAATACTGGCCGACCGCCTCGTTCACGCCAGCATCGTGGACGGGATACGGCTGGCCGGATGCCGATGGGAACGGTTCCGCCACAACGACACGGTCCACCTTGAAAAGCTGATTATCAAGCATCTCGGCCGCGGGTGCGGCACGGTATGGGTGGCGACCGAATCGGTCTTCAGCATGGACGGCGACCATGCCCCCCTGCGGGAGCTGTGCGCCCTGCGGGAACGCTACGGAGTACGGCTATACCTCGACGAGGCCCACGCATTCGGGGTGTACGGCCCAACCGGAGCCGGACTTGCATCGCAGGAGGGTCTGGACGGGAGTTTCGATATAATAGTCGCAACTCTCGGCAAAGTTGTCGCTTCGCAGGGAGGCTTCACCGTGTGCGGTGCACAGGTAAAAAAGATGCTGGTAAACAGGGCCAGGGGGGTGATTTTCTCCACCGCCCTGCCGCCCATAAGCCTGATGTGGTCGAAGTTTATCGTGGACAGGCTGCCGGGAATGGACGGCCGCAGGCGACACCTTGCGGAACTTGCCGCCCTGTTAGCTCCTGCGGGAGGTCGGCCGTCGCACATTATCCCCATAATGGCTTACGGAAACGGGGAGGCCGCGCGGCTGGCCGACAGGCTCAGGGACGAGGGCTATTGGGTAACCCCAATCCGCTACCCCACCGTACCCAAAGGGGAGGCCCGGGTGCGACTGTCGCTGAACGCCGCGATGGAGATCGGCGAAATCGAAAAACTGGCAGGGATATGCAGGCTCACTGGTTGATTCGCCGGGGCAACCGGAAGGTGGCCGTCATGGTGCTCGGGTGGGCTTCCGGGCCGGAGCTTCTCGCCCATATCCGGCCGGAAGGGTACGACATACTCACCATCTACGAATACAGGAATATCGGGGATATAGTGTCCGCAACACAACACGATACGGCCAGTACGGATACCACTTCCGCATGCGGAGCGGAGGGGGCCGCTTCGAAAGAGGGTTCCCCGCATAAAAATGGTGCGGCACCCGAAAACGGGCGGCCGGAAGGAACGGGTACTGACGGTCGTGACCCGGTTACTGACAGTGACGGCGCCTACGGCGCCGGGTCGTTCATAATCTACACCCACAGCGAATTAGCCGCTATGAAAGAGGCCATAACCCACTACCCGTACCGACTGCTGGCGGCATGGAGTTTCGGGGTTTGGGCGGCGGAGCGGTTGTTCGGCGATACCTTGTTCGATAAGGCCGTAGCCTTGAACGGAACCCCTATCCCCGCGGACGAGACCACCGGGATAGGGGCGCGCAGGCTCGGCGTGACCTTGCGGGGTATCGAAAAAAGCGGCCTCGCACCGTTCAACCGTAAGGCCTACGGACCGTACGCCGACCTTGCCGGGACGGCCCAAAGCGCCCGCACACCCGCGGACCACACGGCGGAACTTGCGACCCTGACCGCCCTCTCCTCCGAGCCTTACCGCCCGTCCGTGTGTTGGACCACCGCAATCGTAGGTATTGAGGACGGTATTTTTCCGCCCGAAAATATGTTCCGCTATTGGGGAAAACGGGCAATCGCTGTAACTTCGCCACACTATCCCTTCGGGGACGAAAACATTTTGAAAATACTGTTTTGAAACCTGACAAAAAACTGATATCCGACCGGTTCGGCCGGAAATTCGAGCAATATAACAACCTCGCACGCATTCAGCAGGGTATCGCCGCCGAGCTGGCCAAGCTCTTCTCCATCCATTTTCCGGACCCGGTGAAGGGCCGTATTTTCGAGGCGGGCGCCGGTACGGGTTTTCTCACCCGGTTCCTGCGGCAGGCCAACCCGGAGGCCGAATTTATCCTGAACGACATTACAGACGCGGCCGCGCCCTACCTCCGGGAAGCGGTAAGCGGTGCCCGGGCCACGTACCTGTGGGGAGATGCTGAGACCATTGACCTGCCGCGTGACCTCCACGCGGTGGCCGCGGCATCGACCGTGCAGTGGTTCGACGACCTTCCGGGATTCCTCCACCGGGCGGCGGCGGCTACGGTGGACGGCGGGGCGCTCGTCCTGTCGACATTCGGGCCTGACAACTTCCGCGAAGTGCGTTCACTGATGGGTTTCGGGCTGGATTACCATACCAAGACCGAACTCGGCCGAATGGCGGCAGAAGCAGGGTACGAGGTGCTTCACCTGAGCGAACAGACCCGCACCCTCTACTTCGATATCCCGGTGGACATCATCTACCATATCCGCACCACAGGGGTAAACGCCGTGCGGCCCGTACGATGGGACCGCCGTAAACTGGCGGAGTTCACCGACCGCTATCGTGAACTGTTTATGACCCGTGACGGGCTGATACCCCTGACCTACCACCCGGTATTCCTTATCGCGCGGAAAGAGGCCCCGACGGCAGCGGTATAACAGGTGGCCCGCATTTTACAGCCAGCATCGCCCCCATACGGTTATCTGCCGGGGAAGTTGAAACCCTATATATCCGGCTCTCCCCCTGTTCCTATTCACATCCATATATCGCCGTCCGCCGGAAGATTATTCACCGCGCTGGGCGGGCGGTTTCCGAATATCTTATTAATTTTGTCGTTCCATAAAGAGAGAGCCGGGGAGCTTCGCCGCTGCCCGCCGACGTTGCGGGGAGAGGAAAGTCCGGGCAACACAGGGCGCCGTGCTTCCTAACGGGAAGATGTCCGAGAGGGCGTGGTTGAAGGTAACAGAAAATGACCGCCGCAGGGGTAGCTGTTTTTAAGGCTGCAAGTCTTTTGCGGTAAGGGTGAAAAGGCGGGGTAAAAGCCCACCGCCATGCGTGGTGACACGTGTGGGCGTACCACCCACGGGTTGCAAGGCCATGTATACCGGCATTTAAGGATTGCCCGTCCGCTGCCGAGGGGTAGGCCGCTAAAGCCTGCGGGCGACCGTGAGGCGTAGATAAATGGCGAAGGGGACGGTGCGAGTGCGAACCTCGCCGTCCGACAGAACCCGGCTTATATCCCCGGCTAACTCTCTTTTTTCGATTGGCCCACCCGTCCGTTTAGCGCCCCGGCCGAAAACGGGGTGAGGTCACACAAATTCGCCCGAAGTAATGAAACCCGGACAGATAGATATTTCACAATACGACTACGACCTCCCCGACGGGCGAATAGCCCGGTTCCCTTTGCCCGAAAGGGATTCGTCGAAACTACTCGTATGGCGGGACGGGGATATTTCGGAGAGTGTCTTTTCCCGTATTGGCGACGACCTGCCGGAAAGCCCCCTTCTTATTTTCAACGACACCCGGGTAATCCGCGCCCGTATAATGATGCGTAAAGCCACCGGCGCGGTGATTGAAATCTTCTGCCTCGAACCACACAGGCCCGCCGACTACGAGCGGTCGCTCGCGGCGACAGGCACCTGCGAGTGGAAATGTATTATAGGCAACTCAAAAAAGTGGAAGGAAGGACCGCTCACCGTCGGTTTTACCCACGACGGGGCCACCTTCACCATGACCGCGCGGCGCGGCGCGGGCCACGCAGGTGGCCCCACCGTGGTGTTTTCATGGGACGCTGCCGTAACCTTCGGGCAACTGCTCGAGATACTGGGCCGGATACCCATTCCGCCCTACCTCGGGAGAGAGAGCGACGCGGTGGACGAAACCCGGTACCAGACCGTATATTCGCGCCACGACGGCTCGGTCGCCGCACCGACCGCCGGACTGCACTTCACCGACAGGCTGTTGGAACGCCTTACCGCTGAGGGCGCTTCACGGGCCGAAGTCACCCTTCATGTTGGGGCGGGAACATTCCTGCCGGTCAAAGAGACGGATGCCACCCGGCACGAGATGCACACCGAACATTTCACCGTCACCCGGGCGGCGGTCCGCTCCCTGCTCGGTTTTTCCGGCAGGCGGATAGCCGTGGGCACCACCACGGTGCGAACCGTCGAGAGTCTCGGAGTTCTGGGTTACCGGATTCTCACTACCGGGGACCCGTGTACCGGCCGGCCCGTCGGGCAGTGGGAACCGTATGATATCCCGCCCGAAGTCACGGGCCAAGAACTCCTCGCCGCTCTGGACGGGTACATGACCTCGCATGGCATCGACAATTTACAGGCCTCTACCCGTATAATGATCGCTCCCGGTTACCGTTTCCGCATCACGGACGGCCTGGTAACCAACTTCCACCAACCCAAAAGCACCCTTCTCCTACTCGTATCGGCATTCACCGGCGGCCGCTGGCAGGCAATCTACCGCCACGCCCTCGAAAACGGTTTCCGGTTCCTGAGCTACGGCGACAGCAGCCTGCTGCTAAGATAAAAAGTCCGATTCCTCCAAAGAAGCGGCCATTACAGATGGTAAATAACACCATCGGTAAGCCAGATATTCCGGACTTTGCCTATCAGTCGATTAGTCCGACAATCCGGTTAGTCCATGAAATTCCTAAACTTACACATTAAAAAACCTGCCGGTTGAAGTTAGTATTACTGTATGTTCCCGTACCTTGTCGAGGAATTTCCAGGTTTATCGACCTTTGGAAATGTGATCCGCAGGAAAAGGTAATAAAGGTTCATAAATTCTATATCGCTTCTCGACAAGATATTTGCGATGCCGGACCAACCGGATAGAGTTATAGTGTTCCGGCCGGGTAAATTCATACTCCCGCAGGTGGAAAATACCGTTGGAATAGGTCAGGAAAAAAGGCCGCACCATTTTTTTTATCTTACCGGCCCACAACCGGTACGGGTAATATAACTGGCGTATGAGGAAGTCTTCTGTTCTATAATTCTTAGCTTCTATAAGAATCAACGATTTATGGCCTTCATAACCCCCGTCTATTTCAATCTGTGCTTTATCGACCTCTATGACTAACGGGCCGTTAAAGGTATCGATTTCGAAATCGAAACTCAAAGAACTCATTCGGCCGCTGACTGTTGGAAACAGGTACTGCTCACCGGAAAAATCATGGAGTATTTTAGCAACATAGGCAAAATTCATTGCCGTGGCTTCACTCGTAATATTACTTATATCCATGCTCTCCAGAAAAGCGGGAAAAGTGATAGGAGTAACAGCGGTATCGTCTTTGTTAAATTCGCAGAAAGTTTGGAATGTTCCGATCTCATAAGTTCCCCTGGAGGTAGGCAGTATAGACAAATTATGTTCGGCAAACAGCGCGGGTAGCTGGGAACGGTGGTCGAATTTAGTCATCAGCCGCGCTTCCCGGAACACATTTATATCCGCCGAAGATATACATGCTCGCCCGGTAGAAGAGATCGTCTCGAGAATCCGGTGCTTCTCGAAAATCTGCTCCCATGCGATATCGTTCTTGGATTTACCCATAATTGCTTATTAACAGTTCCTCTATTTCCCCCCTCCGGTTTGCAACCGAATTAATGGAACGTGCCGCCCTCACTACCCTGATATTATAATTCCCGTATAACTCCCTTATAAATCCGGAACAGGAGTTCGATAGCAGAAACCTTATCCCGCGCCTCGACAGATCGTCACAGGCATCCCGCAACCGAATCTGCTCCGAGGCGTCCCATCCGCCCCGGATGTATCCCGTAAAACTTGAACTCGGGGAGAGAGGATGGTAGGGAGGATCGAGATATACGAAAGAATCGGCATCCAGCCCACGGAGAATTTCCTCATAGTCAGAATTCAATATCCGGATATTATTATTATTGAGGAAGCAGGAAACGGCCCTGAGTCCCTCCTCGTTTACAATATTCGGTGACTTGTATTTCCCGAACGGAGTATTGAATTCACCCGAATTGTTTACACGGTACAAACCGTTATAGCAGGTTTTATTAAGGAATATAAACCGCGATGCCCGCTCTACCGCACCTCTTCTCGCAAATTCCTCCGTACGGTCAAGATGCCGTATTTCGTAAAAATACCCGGCCTCGTTCCTGTGTTTTTTCAGATCGGTAATCAACTCGTCCACATGGTCCCGGACCACAAGATACACGTTTATCAATTCCGAGTTGTAATCGTTGATAACGGCATTCAAGGGCCGGATATGGAAAAATACCGCCCCGCCGCCGATAAACGGCTCGGCATAATTCAAATCCCTGATATTCGCAGGCATAGCCTCCATAATATCGTGGATGAGACGTCGTTTTCCGCCGACCCATTTCACGAATGGAGATACCGGGTTATTCTGAGCCATTATATAAACGAAAGCTAAGGTTATTAATCCCGCTAAATTACGGATTTCCCCCGACTATGCGGTACAATTCGAGTATTTTACATATAACCGTAATATATAACCGTCAAAATACGTTTTATTTATATGATTATCAGTGCGAGCAGGAGGACGGATATTCCCGCGTTCTATTCCCGGTGGCTGCTCGACCGGGTGCGGGCGGGCGAAGTGTATGTAAGGAATCCGTTCGACAGGAGGAAAATCAGCCGCGTCTCGCTCCGGCGGGAACATGTGGACTATATCCATTTCTGGACCAAGAACCCGGCACCGCTCCTGAGCCGTATCGGCGGTTTGGACGGATACCGGTACTGTTTCCATTTCACGGTAAACGGTTACGGGCGGGAGACGGAACCGGCAGTACCGCTGCTGCCGGTACTGCTCGATACGTTCCGGCAACTATCCGACCGATGCGGCCCTGGGAGGGTGGCATGGCGCTACTGCCCCATCCTGATACGTCCCGGGTTCGGGGTGGAGCAACACCTGCGGAATTTTGAAACCATCGCAGGCACTCTGGCCGGATACACCGAACGGTGCCATATATCGCTTCTGGACGAGTATTACAAAATCAAAAACGTAATGCACCACCACGGCATCAGGCGCACCACTGCCGAAGAGGAATCCATTCTGCTCCCGGAAATAGTCCGTATTGCGGCCGGCCACGGTATCCGCATCTATTCGTGTGCCGATACCGAAGGCCTGTCCGGATACGGGATAACTCCGGGCCGGTGCCTCGACCCGGGGCTGCCGGGACTGTCGGGCGGGGCGTATAAAAAGGACCGCAACCAGCACCCCGAATGCCTGTGCAGCGAGAGTGTAGATATCGGAGGTTATTCCTCCTGCCCCCACGAGTGCCTTTATTGTTACGCGAACCGGACCACCGGACTGCCAGCCGCAAATTTTCAGATCCACAACCCGCTCTCGCCGCTCATTTACGGGGAACCCCTCCCGGGAGATATCGTTACGGAGCATTCCCTTTCCACAAAAGCCCGGCAAAGAACCTCCGCAACGGACCGGTCGCTGTTCGACCAACCGGTTTGAAGCCTGCATTAAGAAACGCCCCCGGCCTGACCGTATAGGATATAAATAAACCGGGATTTCTTATTACTCACCCCCGTGAGACTATGATTTTCGTCCCCGAATCACCTTATCATAGTGTAATTACAATCAGGCTAAAATCAGGGCTGCTCAGCCAAAACTTTGCGGCCCGCTCTCAAGCGGGGCGGCGTTCCGCGGAAAAACAGAGAGGATAAGTAACCTTCATAAATAGCATAACAATCGAGTACCGGTATCCGGCTGCGTCCCGAGCAAAATTCGGCGGACGGCGACCGTCCCCCCGCCTCTACCCGCCCGGGGCAAGTGTTACCGCAATGACAACGGAAAAGACGTAGTCCACACCCGCACTGTCCGGGCCTACCACAGCCCACCTGTCCAAAGCATGATACTACGCCTTAAATGATAAAGCGCATTGGACAAGTTTTAGCCATTCGGTCTGAATGTGGTAGTTCGACAGTGCCTGGCTATCCGATATGAAGGGGGGCAAAACGGTTAACGCTTTACCCACCCGACAAAGATAACGAAAAGATTTAAAACAATTTACTACGGATTCCCCCTCCCGTCCCACTTGCCCCTCGCTCCTTTCCGGGAATTCTGCCTGTTGTGTAAAAGCAGACGCCGCGGTTTACCGCGGCGTCTGCTTTTTATGTGGTGCGTCGAACCTTATTCGGCTGCGACAACGTTGAATTTCAACGTTCCCGATATACCTTTGTAAAGGCGCACCGACGCTTCATGCTCGCCGGTAACCTTCACCTGCGGCACGGTGATGTTGCGGCGGTCGACTTCCATGCCCTGCGCCGCCAGCGCATCGGCCAGATTGGCAGCCGTAACAGTACCGAACAACTTACCCTCCTCGGCCTTAACCGGGATGCTTACGGTCATACCTTCCAGCTTAGCCGCCATACCTTCCGCATCGGCAACCAGCTTGGCCTCCTTGTGGGCACGCTGCTTGATATTCTCCGCAAGAACCTTACGGGCCGAAGCGGTAGCCGCTTTGGCATAACCCTGAGGAATGAGGAAATTATTGGCGTATCCGGGCTTAACGTTCACGATCTCATCGGCGTAACCCAGCTTCTCGACGTCTTTGACAAGTATTACTTCCATATCTCTTCCTCCTATTTCATAAGGTCGGTTACGAACGGCAGCAGAGCCAGATGGCGGGCACGCTTAACGGCCTGCGAAACCTTTTTCTGGAACTTCTGCGAGGTACCCGTAATACGGCGGGGAAGTATCTTACCCTGCTCGTTGAGGAATTTCTTCAGGAATTCCGGGTCCTTGTAATCGACATATTTGATACCCGCTTTTTTGAAGCGGCAATATTTTTTCTTCTTAACCTCTACCGTAGGGGGATTGAGGTACCTTATTTCCGATTGTGCTGCCATGGTTTACTCCTCTTTTTTAGCGTTAGCGACTTTGTTGCGGCGTTTCTCGGCATACTCTGCCGCGTATTTGTCCTGCTTGAAGGTCAAAAAGCGGAGGATACGCTCGTCGCGGCGGAACTGCACTTCGAGCTTGTCGATAGCCGGGCCTTCGGCCTGGAACTCGATAAAGAAGTAGAATCCGGTGGTCTTTTTCTGGATCGGGTAGGCGAGCTTTTTCAGGCCCCAGTCCTCCTTGTTCACAATCTGACCCCCGTTCTCGGTGATGACACCCTGGAATTTGCCGTACACCTCCTGCACCTGAGCGTCGCTCAGAACCGGAGTGGCAATGAAAACGGTTTCGTAATTGTTCATAAAACAGTTAATTAGATATTATTCGCAAAATGCGGCCACAAAGATAGGAATTTTCCCCGGACAAAAAAACTGGAAGAACCACAAATTCTTCTGGCCTACCCATTATATTACAGTGGGCCGCCCTAAAAATAGTAGCCCAGATTGAAGGAGAGGTTACCGTTATGCACGGTGCCGATTCCTTTCGACACCGACAGCATCCCGGCCCCGTACTGCAGCCCGCAATAGATACGGCTGAATTTCAGACCCGCCTCGAAATTCCATCCGATATCGCCGCGCTTGAGTACCTTACCGAATACACTCCCGCTGTCCGATCCTTTTTCGGTATCGCCCTGATACGATGCCGAAGCGCTTATTTTACGCTTACTTCCGATACCCACAGCGAAGTAAGGACCCGTATTAACCAGAATATCGAATCCCGGCATTGAGAAACGGTATCCTGCCTGTACGGGTATATCGAGGTAATGGAGGGTATATTTGTCATCCACACTGAAACTCAAACCCGATACGGAGCCGCTTTCGGAGTTCTTGGCTCCTTTCATCGAGTACAGCAGACCGGTCTGGACAAAGAAATTCCCGGCCGGACAGATATCCGCCAGCACACCGGCATTGAATCCGGCCCTTAGCCCGGCATTCGCCGCGTCACCGTAGAAATGGGATGTGTTAAGACCAAACCTCAGGTTCAGGTCTATGTTTTGAGCATCGAGCGCGACGACCGAGGAGAGGAACGCCGTAATTACAAATAAGGTTTTTTTCATAATAAGGATATTTGGTTGGGTTGTGTAAGGCTAAAAGTAGTATGCCACATTCAGGGAGAGGTTACTGTTACGAATCTTTGTTTTGTGGTAATTATATATACCGGAACCGGTATCTTTTGATGTATTCAATATACCTATACCATATTGGACACCCAAAAACATATGGCTTCCTCTGATACCGATACCGCCGTTCCAGCCGATATCACCCCGTTTAAAAACGTCACCGATTACACCATGTGATTCTTTACCACCTCCTCCGTATGTTTTGACACCCGATTCCGTAATTAGTCTCCCCGCCACGGCAGCAGCGAAATAAGGTCCTGTTTGCACTACAAACAGTGCGTTTCCGCCCGTTTTAAACTTCCAGCCTACGGACAGTGGGACTTCGATATAATGCATTTGGATAGTCTGGTCGACCTTAACATTGGAAATATACCCGCTGTCTTTGGACCCCTTCAGGGAGTAGAGAAGACCGGGTTGAAAAAAGAAACTTCTTTGACCGTTTACGTCCACGACCATACCTACGTTAAAAGCCGGCTTTATTTTCATATCGATATCCCCTATCTGGTTGGATAGGTTCAGGCCGGCCCTTAATCCGAACTCGCCTTTCTGTGCCGACACATGTAATAAAGGAATAAGCAGCAACACCGCTAAAGTTAAGGTTCTTTTCATAACATTAAAGATTTAGGGTTTATATGTAGTTTGGGTATAATACCTCCCGTTAGTTTGCAATGATGAACTGGTCGGAGACCTCAAGGGGAGATAGGGATAGTTTTCATATACCGCGGGTTAGTTGAAATTATTTGAAAAATGCCGGGGATAAACCCGGCATTAAAATAATAAAATATTCCGAAAAGGCCTTACATTATAAATATTTATCCACAATTCCGCAGATGCGGGCCGAAATCTGGTCGACCGTCCCCGTCCCGTCGACGGCTACGAACTTGCTCTGCGCATCGTAGTACCGCGCCACCACCTCCGTAACCTCGTGGTAGATGCGGATACGGTTGCGGATTACCTGTTCGTCCGAATCGTCGGCCCGGCCGCTGTCGCGGCCCCTAAGCAGCAGCCTCTCAACGAGAATGTCCTCCGGCACTTCGAGCGAGAGCATGAAATCCACCGGCGTCGCGTGCCGGACCATCAGCTTGTCGAACTCCTCGGCCTGCCGCACGGTGCGCGGAAAGCCGTCGAAAATGTTCCCTACCGGGTTTTTCCGCCGCGCAATATAATCGGCCACCATATCTATGACCAGCTCGTCCGGGGCCAACTCGCCCCGTGCGATATAACCCTCCATACTCACACCCATAGGCGTCGACCGTGCAATCTCGTCCCTGATAACCTCTCCCGTCGAAATATGGCCCAAACCGTATTTCCCGACCAATCTGGCCGCCTGCGTACCTTTTCCCGCGCCCGGCGCGCCGAATAATACTATATTTAGCATCTGTCGTAACTATATTCATGGCCGCGGCAAAACCGTACGGCCCTTTTATTCCAAATTAAGCAAGCGACAAAATTAGGCATTAATTTCTCCGGGGCAAAAGAAAACTTAACTTTGTGGTAATTTTGACAAATCGACCGATGGAAGAAAAAAAACGCACCGAGATAGCCCGGTTGGGGGAGTTCGGGCTTATCGAGAAGCTGACCGGCAGCTTTTACCTGAAAAACAACTCCACCAAAACGGGGGTCGGCGACGACGCGGCGGTACTCGACACGGCCGCAGACGGCACGGACCGGTACACGCTCCTCTCGACCGATATGCTGCTCGAAGGGGTGGACTTCGACCTTGTATATTTCCCGCTGAAACACCTCGGGTACAAGGCTGTGGTGGTGGGTATCAACGATATACTGGCCATGAACGGCGAGCCGAAACAACTTACCGTATCCCTCGGCGTATCGTCCAAAATAGGTGTGGAACAGCTCGAGGAGCTGTACGAAGGCGTCTATGCCGCATGCACGGATTACGGAGTGGACCTGGTGGGCGGCGACACGCGGGCTTCGGTGAACGGCCTGGTTATCTCAGTGACCGCGACGGGAAGCGTCCCCCGGGATGCTGTGGTGTTCCGCAGCGGCGCCCGCCCGAACGACCTTGTCTGCATCACGGGCGACCTCGGCTCGGCTTACATGGGGCTTCACCTGCTCGAACGGGAGAAACGGGCGCTGGACGGCCACCCCGACCCTCAGCCCGATTTCACGGGTTACGAGTACCTTCTCCGGCGCCAGCTTAAACCGACAGCACGGCTCGACGTCGTAGAAGCACTGGCGGAAAACGGCCTTGTGCCGACTTCGATGATCGACCTCTCGGACGGTCTGGCGTCGGACCTGCTTCAGATTTGCAAGAGTTCCGACTGCGGCGCGCGTATATACCTCGACCGGCTGCCCATCGCCCGGGAGACATACGATCTGTGCGAGAAGATGAACACGGACCCCGTGGTGGCCGCCCTCAACGGCGGGGACGACCACGAACTGCTGTTCACCGTGCCGCTCAGGCAGCAGGACCTGATTTCCAGGGTGGGCGGAATCGACGTGATAGGCCATATCACGGCAGCCAATACCGGGACTATGCTCGTTACGCCCGACGGCGGGGAGATACCGATAACGGCCCTGGCGATAGGTTAAGATAAACCCGACACCCGTACCGGAATACAACAAGAACCTACCGCAAGCCCGTATGGACGGGCTCATAAGCCTCAGACCGTATCATCCGGCCATACTAATAATATAATGACACATTCGGCCTATAAACCCGCAGACTGGCTCCCGACCTCCGTCAAGGAGGTTCGGGCACGGGGTTGGGACCAACTGGATGTAATCCTGTTCAGCGGGGATGTCTATGTGGACCACCCTTCGTTCGGACCGGCCGTAGTGGGCCGAATGCTGGAGGCCGAAGGGTACCGTGTGGCCATAGTCCCGCAGCCCAACTAGAAGGACGACCTTCACGATTTCCGTAAACTCGGCCCTCCGCGGATGTTCTTCGGGGTTACGGCGGGTAATATGGACTCGATGGTGAACCACTACACTGCCAACAAGCGACTGCGAAGCGACGACGCCTACACCCCCGGGGGCAAGGCCGGTTTCCGGCCCGACTATGCGGTGACGGTCTACACCCGTATACTCAAACGCTTATACCCTCATATACCGGTGGTGGCCGGTGGTATCGAGGCCTCCCTGCGAAGGCTGGCCCATTACGACTACTGGACCGACACCGTGAAACCCTCCGTACTGCTCGACAGCGGGGCCGACCTCGTTATTTACGGCATGGCGGACAAAGTTCTGCCCGAGGTGGCCCGCGCCCTGAAAAACGGCTTCAACGCCAAGCTCCTGCGCGGTATCCGGCAGGTGGCCTTTACGGCGGATGCGGCCTACGCGGCCCGCCTTCCAGCGGAGCGGACACTCCGCCTCGAACCCTTCGTCACGGCATCCGTGGACAAGGCCGCCTTCGCCCGTAACTTCACCCTTGTAGAGACCGAATCCAACCGGCTGGAACCGGACAGGGCAATCGTGGAGGAGTACCCCGACGGCAGGTTCGTCGTGGTAAACCCGCCCTACGCCCGGCTCTCCCCGCAGGATATAGAC
>JAJBVT010000003.1:56626-65300 GCA_020859685.1 Rikenellaceae bacterium | reverse complement strand
GGGGACAGGCAGGGGACAGGGTAAGAGTGGCAGTATACGGGGTAGCGTGCCGCTGAAAACCTGTCATATAATATAAAAATTACCCGGAATCAATTTTTACCATATTTCACAAAACACCCCGGTACCGCTCACGATACCGGGGTGCAACCGAACTAAAACCGATTGTCAAAACAATCTCAAGGACCTGTTCCTATTCTTCGTAACGTTCTCCCGTGTCGATATAGTCGTCTTCGGCCGGGTCGTCCGTGCCCATTGTGTTAAGGGCATCGAAGTCGATTGCCGGGATATTGTTTTTGGCCGGTTTGTCGAACATCATGTTAGTCTCCGGCTGGTTGTCGGTAAAGTAACCGCCCATTCGCAGGTAGACCGAACCGGCGTAGGGTCCGTCCTCCATTACGGCGCCGTCATAGTCCACGCGGTGGCCGCCCGCACCGGTGGAGTCGTAGGTGAAACGGTATTCGGTGGGCTCGTGGAACGAACCGTTACTGCCCACGAACCACTGGTTGTCCCACGTACCGATACGCATCTGGTTACCCGTATTCACACTGAAGTTCTCCAGGAAATGATACGCACCGGTGTACCAGTTGGGGGTGGGTTCCCGGCCGTTGTTATCTTCCGGGTCGAGTTCCACCCTTCTCCACTCGGCAATGAATATCCACTCCTCGCCGTTATGGAACCAGCATTTGTAGAGCGACGAGTTGGGGAACCTGTCGGGCTGCGGGTGGGGCCTTACACGGGTGAGCATTTTGTAGGTTTTACCTGCCTCCCAGTTGAGCCTGAGGTAGCTCTGCCCGCCGGAACCTTCATTGCCGAAAGTGCCGTATGTGAAGTATGGCCGGTACTGCGGCTGGTTGTTAGTCCTGACGAGTTTCGGGGCATATTTACCCATCAGCGCCGGATTGTCCGTTTCATAAGGCGACCATACCGAGAAGAGTATCCTCCTCTCCGTGGCGCTGTTGACCTGTATCCCGGCATAACCCTGCCCGAAGCCGTTGCACATAAAGTAGGAGCCGATAACGTCGCTGCCTTCCGGAACGGTAATCTCGCTGTAAAAATACTCCATATCCCCGTCGGGTTTGGTCGGGGTAAAGTGCACCGAAGGACCCCGGCGGCCGAAGTGTTCGTTATCGGAGGGGACGTAGTTCAGCCCGCCGTTCTGGTAGCCTCCCGTGCCGCGGGTAGCCCAGCCGGACACCCACAGTTCCGGGAACCGGAAGTAGTAGCTGCCATTCCTCTCTCCCACGGCCCGGATATCGAGACGGACGCTGTTACCGGCATGCCCGTCGAGGACCTCGGGCAGTTCCACCCGGTGGAGGGTAACGGTATCGTTCCCGCCGGTCCGGTCGTACAGGTAGGTATGGTCGTAGTCCATTCCGTCACAGTTGGCCAGCTCCCCGTTTATATAAACCTTGACGTTAAAGGAGTTGCCGTCGGTGCTTCCCGAGGTGCCTTTCAGGGCGAACTGGAGCTTACCCTTGGACCGAGCTACGAAGTAGACGCTGTATACCCCGTCGGTCGTGGTGCAATTCAGTCCGTACCGCGAATTCATGGTCACGCTTCCCGAGGTATATGTGTTGGCATAGAGCGGTATGGAGTGAATCGAGTAGTCGCCGGTCTCTTCCAGCGGTTCCCTCGGGTCGGGACCCCATTCGGGTTCCGGTTTATCCGGAATCTCGATAAACACCTTCCACTCCCGTTTATCGCCGTTTTGGGCTTTAACGGTATAAACGACTCCGTTTTCATCGCCGAAATCCCGGACGCTCCCCGACACTGGCGACACGGTGGCGCCCTCCGATACTGCAATTTCCGGCGTCAGTACCGTACTCGAGTACCACGGCGTCACCACCTTTATGGTACTGTTCTCGGGGTCGATCGTAGTTACGGACGCATCGCCTGCCGTATAGTCGGGATACTTGTCGTATCCGGTAAATTCGAACGACAGAATCTCATTGGCTCCCGACCAGTTCGGGTCCGGCCCGTCCAGTACCGGATCGTTCGCTTTGCATCCGGTAAGGAGCGCGAACCCTCCGGCGAGCAGCAGTGCGTGCATAAACTTGATGTTATATTTATTGGACATAAGTCAAAGTTCTTTAGATTGAACAATTCCGGGTTTTACGCCCCCGTTAACCCACTATCTGGACAAACCGGATATATTGCAGGCTGGCGAACCCTCCGTAAGAGGATTTTCCGTCGATATGGAATTTGACCTTTCGGGGGTTCAGCACCCCCGTGGGCAGGAGAACGGAACGCGGGTCGCCTTCCTGAGTGAAGTCCACCTTCATAATCAGGGTGTAACCGTCGGCATCCGTCGTGCCTATGGTCCCGCCCCAATCCATCGGGTCGCTTGCAGAGGGGTCTATTTCGCCGTCCACGGTTCCCATCACCCAGATACCTACCTGACCCCATCTTCCGTTGTAGCCGTAATCGCGGGGGGTGATTTCGATAATATTCAGCTCCTCGGAACCTTCCCGAAGTTCGAAGACGGCGTAATAGTCATCTAAATTTTCTCCCCATGAGCTGTGCCATATATCCGAGTTGTCGACGAGCGCGTTGCCTATCTCCTCGCCGGTTTGTTCGCTGTTGGCTTCGGCACCGCTGACCTGCAAGACTCTCGTCGGCCGGCCGGTCTGCGTTACGGTAACGGTACGGGTCAGCGCGGGTTTACCCACAAGGCTGAACGAGGCGGTGCGGGAGGTAAGGCCCTCGTTCCTCTCCACCGTAATGACAAGGTACTCCTTCTCAACCGTAATGTCGATCCAGTCGGCTTCGGGTTTTACCAGCTCCATTTCCGGGACATAGGAATAGTAGCGGTTGTAGTACGTTTCGCCTTCCGCTACCAGAGTCAGGCTCGTCTCCTCGATATAAATGGAGTACGGCACCGGCGTCTCGTCTTCCTTGCACGAAGACAAAACCAATACGGGAATTATAAGGAATAACAACTTTTTCATACTTTTTCCTTTTTACGGGTTCTGCACAAGTTCGATAGGGTAGACGTTTATCTCGGCCTGCGGGATAAGCTCAATTACCCGCACGTCGTCGGGAGCCAGTTGGGTCATGGGGTTGGAGGCGCTGAGGTGCTGGCCCGGATACTGACGGTCGAGCGTCAGACGGTTCCGGAACACGTCGTATTTACGGTGGGCTTCCCACGCGAGTTCGAGCCTGCGTTCGTTAAGAACCCATTCGAGTATCTGGTCGTTGTTGGCCGCATCGGCGACCGACCTCTCCGGAATACCCGCTCGTCGGCGTATCACATTCACATCTTCTATCGCGCCCTGGAGGTCCCCCTGATGGTAACGGGCTTCGGCACGGTTGAGGTACATCTCCGCAAGGCGGAACAGTACCGGAGAGTACAACTGGCCCTGATGCTCCTGATAGGAACACTTCAGGATGTACCGGGCCGGGAGGGCTTTGGTAAAGGAGAGTGCATTCTCGATCCAGACATCGAACCTTTCGTTCCCGATTTCGACATAATACCGGGTAACTCCGTTCACCTCCTCCTGCCGGACGGTATTGCTGTTATACATACCCGGATCTTCGGTTATAATGTAATCGGTGCCGCTCTGCTCGACGGTTTTGGTAACATAGTTGTCCCCGTCCACGTATATCATCCACATCCGCGGGTCCTCGGCGTCGTACTGCTCCTCGATAAACCCGGACCGGAGGTCCTGTGGATATTCGCGAAGCAGGTCCAGATAGGTCTGCGACGGGAACATCTCGCCCCATCCGTGGCCGTCGCGGATAGAGTACATACTCCCTACGGAGTAGTAGTCCATATAGTAGTCCTTATAATCCGAATCCTTAACCATACGGATACACCATATCGTCTCCTTGTTGTTCTCGGGAACGTGCTGCGGGTAAGTTTTATAGGTATCGCCCGTGAGGAGCTCGTAGGTGTTGGAGCTTATCACCGAATCCGCGTAGGCCTCCGCCTCTTTCCAGTTACCCATGTAGAGGTGCAGGCGGGAGAGGAATGCCCATGCCACCTCCTGATTTATCATGGTGTTGTTCCGTTCGGGGCTGTTGTCGTCCCGCTTCAGGTAGGCCGCCCCGAGAGTGGCATCCGCAAGTATCTGGTCGTATACCTCTTTAACCGTCGCCCGCGGAGGGTAATAGTCCACGTCGGAGACCGTCTTTATGGGTATACCGAGGTTATTCTCCGGCCCGTTGGCGTCCATATACTGCCGCCCGAAGATATTGCAGCAGTTGAAGTAGAGGAAGCCCCTCAGAACGAGGTTCTCTCCGTGGAGGTGCCGGACCAGGGCGGCATCGCTGGCATCGTCCGTTTCGAAGAGTTCCATCTCTTCGATCATCCTGTTTACGTTGGCTACCATCTGATAGGTGAACCTCCATACCCGGCCGGTGTAGTAGTTATCGCTTTGGCGTTCATAGCGGTAGATATACTGGAGGGCATCCGAGGTCGGACCGCTGAGGGCCACGTTATCGCCCCCGTACTCGCCCACCTGATGGAGGGTTTTATAGTAGTATTCTTCCTTCAGTTTGGCGTAGGTGCCAAGTGTGATGGACTGCAGGTTACCTATATCTATATTGTCTACGGTCGACATATCGTACGGGTACCTGTCCAAATCGCAGCCGGTGGTGAACACACCGACCAGAACCACGAACAGCGTCGTACTGAATATTCTTATTTTCATGATTTTACCCGTTTAAAAACTGAAATTGACTCCGAACGAGAAGCGTCTTACCGAGGGGTACAGGTCCGCGGCGGCGCTTCCCCTGTCCTTACCCACGGCCACCTCTATATCCGCACCTGAGAACTTGGTAATCGTGAAGAGGTTCTCGCCCGACACGTACACCTGCACGTTCCTCATCCTTATCTTGTCGGTCAGCCTGGCAGGCAGGTCGTAAGAGAGGGTCAGGTTGTTGAGACGGAAGTAGCTGCCGTCCTCGATATAGCGGGTCGAGTTGTTGTTGGACTTGTTGTTGCCGCCCCATATAGCCTGCGGATGGGTAGCCACGTCGCCCGGTTTTTCCCAGCGGGTCCAGTTGCCTTTGGGGGCCGATTTGAGGCTCATGGCGTTGTAGGTCGGGTAGGCTCCGTCGTTGTCGTAGAACTGCCGTGCGGCATGGAACACCTTATTGCCGTACATGAAGTTACCGAGCGCCGACAAGGTAAACCCTTTGTAGGAGATGCTGGTGCTGATACCGCCGTAGAATTTCGGCGAGGCCGAACCGCTTATCACCTGGTCCGCCCTTTCGATATCGCCCGTTAAGAGCCGTTCGCCGGTATCGTTATCGGTCATATACCAGAGGGGCACACCCGTGTATGGGTCCACTCCGGCCCACTCGGGAAGGTAGTAGGTATACATATCCTCGCCTTTGCGCCATATCCAGATACCGCTGTCTACCGGGAACTGGTCGGCATTGTCGTTGGCAAGTTCCGTAATCCGGTTCTTGTTGGCACCTATATTGAGGCTCGCCGTCCAGATGAAATCCTTTTTGACGATTATATCCGGCGCGAGGGTAACCTCGAACCCGGTATTCCTCATCGAACCGATGTTGCGGTACTGCCCTGCGAAACCGGTGAGTGAACTCATCGCCGCGTAATAGATAAGGTCGGAGGTGTTCTTGATATAGAAGTCGAACGTAATGCCGAGCCTGTTGTAAATCCTCCCGTCCAGCCCTATATTGGTCTCGAAACACTTCTCCCACGTCAGGTCGCGGTTGCCGTAGGTGGAGGGGAAGGCGGCCGGTACGCCGTGGTAGTTGGTTTTAAGGGTGTAAAGGCTCATCCAGGAGTAGTTGTCCAGGGTGTTGATATTACCGATGGAGCCGTAACTGAACCGGAGTTTCAGGTGGTCTACCCACTCCACGGGTCTCATAAAATCCTCGTTGCTCAGCGACCATGCTCCGCCCACGGTCCAGAACCAGCCGTACCGCACCGTAGGGCTCAGTTTGGAAGAACCGTCGACCCGGGTCGAGAACTGGGCGTTGTAACGGTCGTCGTATGTGTAGTTGGCGTTGAAGTAGGCGGACTGGAGCGCGTTCTCCTGCTTGCCGCCCGCGACGGCGTAGGCGTTACCCGCGATATCGAGCACCTCCGCCCCTATCGGAATAGAGGAACCGGTCGCGTCCGAGGTCTGGTATTTATAGTCGCTGTATTCGTATCCGAGGAAGGCGTTTACGATATGCCGTTGTTCGAACGTGCGGTTGAACCGGAACAGCTGGTTGGCGTACTTCGTGGTCGTATAGTAATTAATGTTCTGCAGGCGGCCGTTGTCGCTCTCGGCATTCGTGTGCCGTGGGTCGTAGTAGATCTCCCGCAGCTGGCTGCGGTAACCGATATTGTTGTTCGATTCGAAAACCAGCCAGTCGGTAATGCGGTATTCGAGCTTGAAGGCACCGTTTACACCGAACTGCTTGTTCTTCTGCCGGTAATACGGCAGGTCGTAAACGTAGTTTTTCTCGTCCCTTCCGTACCAGTCCGACTCCTTACCGGTCCGTGCCGTACCGTCGGGATTGTAGGGGTAGTCCCACGGCAGGTAGGTCATCGCCGAATAGAGGCTGTGCTGCTGGTCCTTGTCCTCGAAATAGCTCGCGGCCACACGGGTCTGGAACGACAGGCGGTCGTTCACCTTTATATCCGTATTGTTGCGGACGCTGTAACGGTCGTACCGGTAACCTCTTACCGTTCCCTGTTCGTTGTAGAAGTCGCCCGACAGGAAATTCCTCACCTTGTCCGTTCCCATCGTGTGCGACACGGTGTAATTCTGCGAAAAACCGAGCTTGGTCGCGAAGTCGAACCAGTCCGTATCGTGCGACAGCAGTTTCTCTTTATCCGCCAGGAACAGGTGTTCCTGCGTCGTGAGGTCTATACCCGCCATGCTCATGGTGTAGTCGTAAAGCTCCTCGCCGTCCATCAGCCGGAAGTTGGCGAGGTGCTGCTGCGCGATACCCAGTTTCACGTTCACGTCGAAGCGGTTTTCGCCCGTGCGGCCGCTCTTGGTGGTAACGAGTATCACCCCGTTGGTGGCACGCGAGCCGTAGAGCGCCGTGGCCCCGGCATCCTTGAGGATGGACATGGATTCGATTTCGGAAGGGTTGAGCTGAGCTCCCGTACCCAATACCACGCCGTCGATTACCCAGAGCGGACCCATCTTGCCGTTGTCCGATGTGAGGGAGCTTTGGCCCCTGATAAGGATATTGGCCGCCTCGCCCGGCTTACCCGACACGTTGGAGACCTGCACCCCGGCGACCTTACCCTGAAGCATACCGTTCACGTTGGGCGAAGTGTTGGTTTTAAGGTCGCTGGCCTTGAGGGTCGAGATGGAGCCGGTAACCGAGCTTTTCCTCTGCGTACCATAGGCCACGACGACAATCTCGTCCATTTCCGTGGTGCTCTCCTCCAGTATTACGTTGACAGTTTCCCGGCCGCCGACCGCAATCTCCTGCGTAGTGTAACCGATAAAACTGAAAAGAAGGACCGACTGCGGCCCCGAGACGGTGATGGCGTAAGAACCGTCTATGCCGGTTATCATACCGTTGGTGGTGTTCTGTTCCACTACGGCGACGCCCGGCAGCGGGGTACCGTCCGCACCGCTTACCGTTCCCGTCACCGTAATACCCTGCGGCTGGGCGGTCACCCCGGCCGATGAGCCGTCGTTTGCCGCGGCCGCAACCGAAAAGGCGCCCAGGCAGGCTGCCGACAGCAACAGGACGGCGATCTTTCGCAGACCGATTAAATTTCTGTTGAAATGTTCCATAGATATATAATCATTTCAGGTTAGTGTTAGTTGTAATTATTTCCTGCGGATAACAGGTAGTTAATCGGGAAGTTTTACCATAGGCATTCACAATTTAGGTTAGAAATAGTATATTTGTTTAAGGTCAGTGGCGTCGTTACGAAGCATACAGCACCGGCATAACCGGATGCATTTAAACTGGCTGACAGGATGTAAGGTGGTTGGAAGCCAAACGGGCGGCGAGTTGCGCTACGAAAGGAAACTATTCTGGGACAGTAACTTTCCGGACCGTCCGGAAGAAAAGTTGGAAGAGGCCGTCTTCAACAGGGTAAAACCTTCGGATTCAATTCTCACAATCATTCTCTGCACAGGTTTCGGATTATTGTGTAAATAACCCGTATTATTACACATTTCAAGACAATCCAAATTTATCTATTCGGATTACAATTTCACAACCCATTTTCAGAAGAGAGGCCACCGGAAATTTGCGATTGTTACCGATATTGCCGCCATTTTTCGAAAAGTCACGGAATCCGAAAAAGGCTGACGAAAATGTAATACCGAGCGAAACTGGGGCCGGGGAAAAACCTCGAAAAATGTTGACATGTTTACGGGGATGTAAAGCGTTTCTCTGCGGTTAACGGACATTTGCACAAAGAGTGAGAAAGCGGCACAGGAAGGTCGGCCGGCCGGTGGCGCCGGTGGATTATGCGGGCAGATAAACGAATGCGTTTGCCGAATAAACAAAATATATTATATTTGCATTCCGAAACAAGTCGCGGGGTGTAGCTCAGCCCGGTTAGAGTATCGGTCTGGGGGACCGAGGGTCGCAAGTTCGAATCTTGTCACCCCGACAAAGGATTTTCGGGAAGCCATCGGAAGATGGCTTTTTTAATAATATCCAGCCGCCATGCTCGCATTAGGCGGCTGGATATTATTAAAAAAAGATACCCCGGTTTCTCCCGAAAATCCTT
>JAJBVT010000003.1:0-56526 GCA_020859685.1 Rikenellaceae bacterium | reverse complement strand
TTAGGCGGCTGGATATTATTAAAAAAAGATACCCCGGTTTCTCCCGAAAATCCTTGAATCTGCCCCGCGGGAGCGGCACAAGATCACGAAAGTAATCTTGTAGAACCCAACCGCCCATGCTTGCATCAGCGGGTCCTTACTGGTATTAAAAAGATAGCCCCGGTTTCTCCCGAAAATCCTTTGAATCTGCCCCGCGGGAGCGGAACAAGATCACGAAAGTAATCTTGTAAAACTGCCGCCATGCTTTCATCGGCGGGTCCTTACTGGTATTAAAAAGATAGCCCCGGTTTCTCCCGAAAATACTTTGAATCTGCCCCGCGGGAGCGGCACAAGATCACGAAAGTAATCTTGTAGAACCCAACCGCCCATGCTTGCATCAGCGGGTCCTTACTGGTATTAAAAAGATACCCCGGTTTCTCCCGAAAATCCTTTGAATCTACCTCCGCGGGAGCGGTACAGTATTACGGAGTAATCTTACCCAATCACTCCATCAGGCGGCAGGATATTAAAATTAAATAGTTATATATTGAATGGTACGTCTGCAAAGCAGACGTGCGGCCCGCCGGGGGCGGGGTGGCGGGCCGCAAAAAAGCAAGATGTGTAAATGATTACCTGAAAAAGACCAGGCCGTTTCGAAGAGCCGTGATTGTGCCATATATGAGCGGCAAGATATTCCGAATCCCGGGATATTAAGATACCGACGATAAGGACGGTAAACCTGACAGCAGGCAACGGAATTACCCGGTCTCAATATTTATTACGTCCGCATATCTCCTCGGTGGGTTTGCGGGATTTCGGCCTTGTAGGTGAGGCCGGATAGCCCACCGTAATCATCAGCGGTATACGGGTCCGTTTGCCGATACCGAGCAGTCGGCGCAGCTTGTCTTCTTTGAACCATCCGACCATACAGGTTCCCAGCCCGAGGTCCGCCGCCTGAAGGCAGATATGGCTGGCCAGAATACCAATATCCAGCAGCGGGTACTCCTTGTCCTGCACGACGCTCCCGATACGCGACAGCATGTTCGGTTTTTCCATTACCACTACTATGATTGCCGGGGCTTGATGGACGAATTTATTAAGCCCCAGCGTGGATGCGCAACCGGCAACCTGCTCCCTGAGGGCCGCATCGTCGACCACCACCAGTTTCCACGGCTGCGAATTGTTGGACGAAGGCGCGAGGCGCCCCGCTTCTACAATCTGCTCGATTTTGGCGGCTTCGACCGGCCGGTCCGAATACGAGCGGTCGCTCTGGCGAATTTTTATCAGTTCCGAAAAATCCATATACCTTATATTATAAACAGGTTCAAAGATAATAAAACCGGTGTACCGGCAGCCGTTTTATCTCGGGAGTTCGTAAATTTACCGCAAAACCAACAGTTCGTAATTATGAGAAAATTGACATTGACCGTTACTGCCGCCGTAGCTTTAACTGCCGCCGCACAGGCCCAGAACGAAAATATCTACGCCTACCCCGTGGGCGACTATAAAGTGTATCTCCTTTCCGAAGGGCAGTCCGACGGGAATCCGTCCATACTGATAGGCGCGGGGGAGGAAATCCTCGGCAGGTATATCCCGACCGGTACGTACCCGAGCGCGGTAAATACCTTCCTGGTGGTCACTCCCGATAAGAACGTGCTGATCGACGCCGGATTCGGCCGTAACCTCTTCGATAATCTTGATGCCGTGGGAACGGGTGCCGACGGTGTCGACGAGATACTGCTTACCCACATGCACGGGGACCATATCGGCGGGATGCTCCGGGAGGGTACGCCCGCGTTTCCGGGAGCCAAAGTTATCGTAGCCCGGGCCGAGAGGGATTACTGGTCGAGCGACACGGAGATGGCAGGTGTCCCCGAAAACGGACGGGGTTCGTTCCTGAACGCACGCCGGGTATTCGACGCATACGCCGGGTTGCTGGAAACGGTCGAGCCGTTCGATATCGCGGAAGTGCCCGCGGAGGCCGGGATCTATCCCGTCAGGGCTTACGGCCACACCCCGGGGCATACCGGGTTTATGGTGGTTTCCCGTGGCGCCAGACTGCTAATATGGGGAGACCTTACCCACGTCACCCCTGTGCAGATGCCGCACCCGGAAATAGCCGTCACATACGATGTGGACCCTGCCGCGGCCATAGCCACCCGTCGGCAGATTATGCGGTATGCGGCGGAACAGGGAATACCCGTCGCGGGAATGCATATCGCATACCCCGGTATCGGTACCCTCGCCCCGGACGGGGCGACCGGTTACAGATTCACACCGGCGGAGTAAATTCCCATCGGGGTAATCTCCCGGCCGTCGGATAGATACCCCGGAGAATAATCTATCGGGAGGGAATGGAATCGGCCGGAGGATGAACCAACTGCGGACGACCAAACCGCAGAAGATTACCCGGGGGTTATCAAGCCGCAGAGGGTTAACCCGGCATAATCGTGGCGACCATCCCGAACACAAAAAGAGCCACGGCACCTGATGCCGTGGCTCGTATCGTATAAAGGATATAACTCCGATATTTCCCGCACTTAACCGATACCCGAGGGTCCCACTTCCCTCTCCGGCTGCCTACCGTTACCAATACCTGTTATTCTTTCAGCGGCCCCGCAAACCTGCCCCGGCGGGCCGCACCCGGCGGGCCGCTAAAAATAAGCAGTGTAAAATAGTAAGTAGTTACCTTAATTAAATACCACGCTGCCCCTGCTTCTCGGCGATATGACGGTATTAGCCGGATTGGCCGCACCCGGGTTTACAACTATACCGCTGTTCCTGCTGCCGGTAACTTCAAGGACCGTATCCACTCCCTCCACCGTTTTCAGGCCGCCGATTACCAACTCGGAGGCATTATTGACCATCAAAGCCGGACCGGTACGCGGGGCTATCGTAACGTTATCGAGCACCACGGAGGTCGATTCGTTTATCTGGGCCCCTATTTCGGCTTCGATATAACTGTTCCTTACCACAACGTTACTTACGTTTTTCTCGGGGAGGCCGTTGAAGAGCATCGCCCGGCGTGCCCCGCGGCAAACCACGTTGGAGATGTAGATATCGCGGAACTCGGGGGTGGTCTCGTCCACCGGCATTGCGGGCATATCGGTCACCGGGCCTTCGTCGCCGTCCTCGAGCGCCTCGCTGGCCGACTTGCCGCCGTAGAAGAGGTCGAACAGCAGGGCTTCGGTGGCGATATCGTTCATTACGATATTGTCTATATAGATATTCTCGACCACTCCGCCGCGACCGCGGGTACTTTTAAACCGAAGACCCACGTCGGTGCCGGAGAATCGGCAGTTGGTTACGGCCACGTTCCGCACCCCGCCGCTCATCTCGCTCCCCACCACGAAACCGCCGTGGCCGTGGAACACCGTGCAGTTATCCACAAGGATGTTCGATGAGGGCACCCCGCGGCGGCGACCCTCCTCGTCCTTGCCGCTCTTGATGCAGATAGCGTCGTCGCCCACGTCGAGCGTACAGTTGCGGACGATTACCCGGTCGCACGACTCGATATCCAGTCCGTCTCCGTTCTGAGCGTACCACGGGCAGCGCACCAGAACGTCGTCGATAATTATGCCGCGGCTCAGTACCAGATGAACGTTCCAGCAGGGAGAATTCTGGAAAATCACCCCTTCGAGCTTGATATTGTCACAATCCTCCATATATATCATCACCGGCCGCAGGTAGTCGCGGATAGACTCGAAATCTTCCATAGTGGTGGCCCAGCGGGTGATGTTCAGGTCGGAGTCGGCCGCGCCGAGTTTGAACGACTCCGAGGGGTACCACGTCTCGCCGTCCTCGCGAAGCACTCCGCCGCCTGCCACGATACGGTCCCACTCCCAGGGGCTTACCTTGCCCCGTTTAACCGCCCGCCAAGGCTCGCCGTTACCGTCGATAATACCCTTGCCCGTGATGGAGATATTGGAGCGACCGCGGGCCGACACCGGCGACTGGCACCGGTAGGTCTGCCTGCCCTCGAACCAGACCGGCACTATCGGATAGAGGTCCTTATCGGCGCTGAAAACTATGATGCAGTTCTCCGCCAGGTGCAGGTCGATATTGTCTTCCAGCACGATGGGCCCCGTAAGCCACACACCCTCGGGAACCAGAAGCCGCCCTCCGCCCCGGGCCGAGAGGGCCTCGATGCCCTGCCGGAAAGCGTCCGTATTCAGGGTTACGGCATCGCCCGCCCCTCCGAAATCGGACACTGAGACGGTACGGTCCGGAATAACGGGGTCGGCGACTTCTACCGTGAAGGGAACAGCCGCGGACTGTGCCGCCGCACCGGGATTAAATGAAAATGTGACGACGGCCGACAGGACGACCGTATGGATCTTGCGGATAAGGTTCATATATTTCAGGTTTGGTTGTATAGGTTTTTAAGCGGCACAATATAACTATTTTGGCCGGAACGTCCCAAACCTTCCCGGGGTTTTGCCTGCGAGGGGGGTAACCGCCGGTAAATTCGTTATATTTAGAACGGGGATAAATTTAACGCAACAAGACGTGTGGATTCCGCAATTATCCTCGACACGGAGATATCGAGGCGGCAACGGGAATTGTCACGGAAGAGACCGCAATAGGGCCGGGCCCTACGTCTCGACGGCCGTACGGGGTCCCTTCCCGGGAGCAGGAAGAGCCGGTTACCCGAGCGGCCGTAAATGCCCGCCACGGTCCCCGCGATAATCCGAACGACCAATTAGTCTGAAGTTGTAGAAACTTTTTTGGCGGAACGTCGGCTATTTTTGGGGCAAAAACTTAACTCTTTACGAATATGAAAAAAATTATTATCCTTTTATCGCTTCTCCTGCCGTGTCGGGGATTCGCGGGCGGCGGCCCGCTCGTTATGTGGTACGGTTCACCTGCCACGGATTTCGAACAGGCCCTTCCGCTGGGCAACGGCCGTCTCGGGGTTATGGTCTACGGGGGCATCGAACACGAGACCTTCAATATAAACGAGGAGACGCTGTGGGGAGGCGGTCCGGCCGACAACAACCCCAATCCCGATGCGCCGGGGTATCTGCCCGCCGTGCGCGAAGAGCTGTTCGCGGGCAGATGGCAGGAGGCCTCGCGCGTGCTTACCTATATGCAGGGTCCGAACGTCGATTCCTACGTCCCGCTGGCCGACCTGCACCTGCGCCAGCCCACGGACGGCGAGGTATCCGGTTATAAACGTACCCTCGACCTGAATACGGCGGTTGCCGCCACACTTTTCACCGCGGGGGGTGTGGATTACAAGAGGGAGGTATTCGTGTCGGCCCCCGCGCAGATTATCGTGGTGCGGCTTACCGCTTCCGAGGCGGGCAGGCTCGCCTTTACGCTCTCGGCCGACACGCAGTTCGAGGGCGGCGGTGTTGTGAGGCTATCCGAAAAAGAGTTTGTCCTCAACGGTCGGCTGCCCTACAATATCGATTCCAACCGCCGTATCCCGCTGCGATACGAATCCGAGGAGGGTCAAAGGGGGATGAGCTACCAACTGCGGGTCCGGCTCGCCTCGACGGACGGCACCCTTTCGGAGGACATAACGGATGGAATCGGGATATCCGGTGCGACCGAAGCTGTGCTCCATATCACGGCCGCAACCAGCTACAACGGTTATAAAAAGCGACCCGATACCGAAGGGAAGGACGAGAACCGCGCCACCCTCGTCCTGCTCGATTCCGCCGCCGGAACCGGGTACGAGAAACTTAAAGAGGACCATATAACCGACTACCGCACCTATTTCGACAGGGTCCGTCTCCACCTCGGGGCCAACCCCGAAGCCGAAGCGTGGCCCACCGACCGGCGGTTGGAAGAGTACGCGCAGGGCGCCGTCGACCCCGGCCTCGAGGTGCTCTACTTTCAGTTCGGCCGCTACCTGCTTATCTCCTCGTCGCGGCCCGGCGGGGTGCCGGCCAACCTTCAGGGAATATGGAACCATAACCCGCGCCCCTCGTGGGGAAGCAACTACACCACCAATATCAACGTGCAGATGAACTACTGGCCCGCCCCGATGCTCAACCTGCCGGAGATGGAGCTGCCCCTTATCGACCAGATAGAACGGTGGGCGGTGAACGGCCAGGAAGCCGCCCGTAACTTCTACGGTATGCGTGGATGGACCATCCACCACAACTCCGATATCTGGGCTTCGGCCACACCCGTGCAGGGCGACCCGAAATACGCCAACTGGGCGCTCGGCGCGCCGTGGCTGTGTCAGCACCTCTGGTGGCATTATCAGTACACCACCGACAGGGACTACCTGCAAAACCGGGCTTACCCGCTGATGAAGGAGGCCGCGCTGTTCTGCGACGACTGGCTGGTAGAAAAGGACGGCTACTGGGTGACGGCGCCATCCACCTCGCCCGAGAACGTATTCCTTGACGACGACGGGAACCGCGGTGTGGTAACCATCGCCTCGACTATGGATATGCAGATAATCTGGGACCTCTATAACAACCTTATCGAAGCGTCGGAAATTCTCGGCACGGACCAATCGCTCCGGCGGGAATGGACCGACCGTCGCGACCGGCTGTTTCCCATGCGTATCGGCGGCGAAGGCAACCTGATGGAATGGTACGGCGACTGGCGGGACGAAGACCCGGAGCACCGGCACGTCTCGCACCTGTTCGGCCTTCATCCCGGACGGCAGATATCGCCCCTGACCACCCCCGAACTGGCACGGGCGGCCGCACGCACGCTCGAAATACGCGGCGACGGCGGAACGGGGTGGAGCAAGGCATGGAAGGTGAATTTTCGGGCACGCCTGCTCGACGGGCAGCACGCCTACAAAATGTACCGTGAACTGCTCTCAACCTCCACCCTGCCGAACCTGTTCGACACACATCCACCGTTCCAGATAGACGGCAATTTCGGGGGCATATCGGGTGTGGGCGAAATGCTTCTCCAAACCCATTTGGGGGAACTCCACCTGCTGCCGGCCATTCCGGCGGAGTGGAGCGAAGGGCAGGTAAGCGGCCTGCTGGGCCGGGGCGGCTATACGGTGGATATGCAGTGGAGCGGCAGCAGGCTGTCGGTCGCCCGCGTGACGGCGAAAAACGGGGGGACCTGCACCATCCGGACAGATATTCCGGTCGAAGTCGCCGGGGTCGATTCCGGGAGCGTCGGGCAGGACGGATACTTTCTTACGGCATTTGAAACCGAGCCCGGCGGAATATACGAAATCAAAGCGACCGGGTTGTTGCCCTAATTGAAATAAATCCCCGGCCGCATCTTTATGGCCGGGGGATTATTGTTTGTTCGACGGCTCCGTTCGCCGCACTTAAACCGGTTTATGCGGACAATGGAAAGATTGCGGTTACTACGGCACAGGCCCCTTCCGGTCCGAAAAGTTTGCCGGAGCACCGGAGGGCTTCCGCTGTTTATTGGTGGGTGTCGGGTCCGATGCTCTCCGGCGGGCTGTGGGACGCTAAGCCATATACCGGCTGTTCCGAATCTATTCCAGCCCTATTCCGGCTTGATACGGAATACGAACCCGGAGGAGGAGTCGGCCGCTCCGCCCTGCGTGGTGCAGAACAGATAGGCCGGTTTGCCGTCTCTCATCAGCAGTTGCGGGCGTTCGAACCTACCGTAACGGGTAAGGTGCGCGGGTGCCGGAGGCTGCTCGAAATAGTGGTCTGTACCGAACCACCCCACCTGCGGGGCGCCCCAGTCCAGCCCGTCGTCCGATTCGAAGTAGAGCCCCACCGTATGGTCGAAGAACCCCATGTCGCGCATCAGCATCCGGAATTTACCGTCCTCGTACCATATATAGGCGTCCTCGACCTGGCGGTTGCCGCCGTAGACCGAGAAATCCACCACCGGGTTGCCCTCGTACCGGCGGTAAGGACCGGTAATTTCGTCGGCAAACGCCACGCCGTAGCGCCTGTTTCCGGAGATTCCCTCCTCGTTACGGTGGAGGTACTCGTATTCGTTGCAGGATTTATAGTAGAGCCAGTTCCCGCCGTCGGGATGGCGCAGGAACGCCGGGTTGGTAGTGATATAATCGTCCCATGCTCCGGCCGGGCCGAGGCCGAGCAGCGGCTCGTCGCACCGGGTCCACGGACCCCACGGCGAATCGGCCACGGCGTAACCTATCCGCTTGGTGCCGAACTTTCCGTCCGAACAGCCCATGTAGAATAGCCAGTAACGGCCGTCCACCTCATAGACAGTAGGGTTGTGGCAGGTGCGGGCATCGAAATACCCGGGGCGCGGAGCGAGCACCACGTCCACGTGACGGTAAGGACCCTCCGGGCTGTCGGCCACGGCATGGGCCACTTCGCACCTTCCCAGCCAGCCGCCCATCCCGTACTCCTTGAGCCAGCGGGAATAGTATACATGTACCCTACCCTCCCTGTCGTAGATCGGGGCGCAGCACCAGACATAATAGCCCTCCTCCTCGAGGATACGGCCCACAGGCTCCAGCCGCTTCGAAAACTCCGACACGGCCTGCGGAGGTATGGCGTCCCCGCCCTCCTGGGCCGTTATTGCCGCAGCGGTGAACAGCACCGTTATTGCCAAGATTATTAAATACCTGAAGTAAACTTTCATTTCGATAGGATTTTTTGTTTCGGTTTCCGGGTCTTCAGATTAAACATATCTACCGGGGATTATAATTACCGGTAATATCCGAAAAAATTACGAGATATAACAAAAATCCTTTTCCGTAAGGTCTGGAAACGGGATAGAGTTCACAGTAAACCTGATGGGGTGCGGGTAGGAGTAGAATACGGAAACGGACAAAGTAGCCTATCTTACGATGACAAATGGATTTACGAGGCTCCCGCCGCAATGCGAATGACCATCAAGCAATAGGCATGACCGATGCTATGATATAATGGAGATTGAAAGGATAAGGGGAGTTCTTTACAATCCGCATGTTATAGGAGCGGACTATCGGTTTGTATACGAAGAGTTAGCGATTACTTTTGTGTCTGGGTGTACTTTTAAAGAACGCGCTGTTGGGACAGTCTCCGACCAACCGGCCCCCCTAAAGATTAGAAATATGAAATTAAAAACAAAGGCAAGAAAGAGAATTATAATTTTATCTGCCATAGCCTTACTTGCAGGCTTCGCAATATATATGGCGTATAAAATATCTCCCGGTGTTTATGTGTACGCTCAAAAGTACAAACTCGACGCAAGCGATGAATGTGTAATTGCCGCGGTGGATACTTTCTTTATGCAAAATAAAAAATATCGCTTGCCGGAAGGTTCATATTTAACTGAAGAGCAGCAGGAATGGGATGGTTATTATTACTACATTTATTTTTATGTACCTGAAGAAAAAAGATATTTAAATACATGGATTAGAGGCAGTATTGATGACAAAAACCAAACGACATTTGCACTGGTCGCAATAAGTGAAAATTTAGAACCTTACAGTTGGTTTTTGGTGAACAACGAGCTATCCCGTAAAGAAAATCGTAGAGTAAAAAAATTGTTCGAGGAGCAAATACTCAAGCCGATTAAAGAAATATTGACTGAGATGGACTGAGATAATGAGAAAAAATAGTAATAGGTCTGCGAGATTAAGATATTTCCAAGTTTTTGATAACAACCCGAAACAAACCAAGGCAATATGCCCACATATTTAAATATAATACACAAGGATTTTTCTTCTGTTTGCGTTCTCCTTCCGGAGTGCTGTGAGCGGAAAACGGGACTCGGACCCGCGACCCCACCTGACGGTGTGGAAGTTTATATATTGGGGCAAGGTCGTGCTATACCAACCGAGCCTATTTCCGGAATGAAAAAAGGTCTCTGACAAGAGACCTTCTGAGCGGAAAACGGGACTCGGACCCGCGACCCCAACCTTGGCAAGGTTGTGCTCTACCAACTGAGCTATTTCCGCGATAAACGCTAAACCGTGGTGTGTTTAGCGACAACAAAAGTATAACAAAATTTTAAAACTGCAAAAACATCGCTGATTTTTCAGCCGACAAAAATAATACAGCCCCCTTCTTATTCATCCTTTCCATGACACAGCAATCGGCGCCGTCCAATCCATCTCTCACTAATACCACCTATCGCCCGTATAATCCCTTGATATTCTTAACGAACGGCATGTCTAAAATCTCCCCGAGGTACCGGGCGTCGGTCCGGCTGAAATCGTCAGGCTCGCAACTGTCGATATCCAGTACCGCTACGACCTCGTCCTCGTCAAGCAGCAGGACCACAATCTCCGACCGCGATAACGGGTTGCAAGCAATATGCCCGGGAAAGGCCTCCACGTCGGGCACAATCAGCGCCTCTTTTCTCTCCCTCGCGGCGCCGCACACCCCACGGCCCTTTCCGATGGTCGTACATGCAACCGGGCCCTGAAACGGCCCGAGCACCAGTTCTTCCCGGTCGACTATGTAAAATCCCACCCAAAAGAAGCCGAGCTTCTCTTTCAGTACCGCACAAATATTCGCCATGCACGGCAAGGGCCTGTGTTCACCCTCGAGTAAGGCCGTGAGCTGCGGGATAAGCTCCCGGTATGCGGCTTCCCTTTTATCGGACGTCATAAAATAAATCGATTTAATGATGACAAATTTACCTAAAAATCCGTGCCGAACCACCGGTTCACAGATTTCCCGCCAGTACGACGACGGCCCACAAAACTACCGTAATCACTACGAAAAGCAGAACCGTGCGCAGCCATAGCCGGACCCTGATGGCCCGGAACCGGCGGCGGATATCATGCTTCACAGCGTCGACCACCTCCTGCGGAATTGCATCCATATAATAATAGTAGCTGCGGGCTTCCAGACCCTTAAGGTACAGACGCCTCATGCGGCGCCGCTTAATCTGCATTTTGCTGATCGGCTCCCGGTTGCCTTGGAACCGCCTGCCCATATCCAGATCTATCCCATCCGTAAAAAAGGTTTCAACTAATATAGTAAAATTAAGTCTGATATTTTAACCCGATAGCCCATAATTGCTATATTTGCCCTGTCACCCGTTAAAAACAGGATGGAAGAGCATCAAGAGTTGGTCGAGCATGCTGTAAAATACCGGACCCTGAAACTCTCGGGCTGGGATAAGTTCCTCTATTATTTTCCGCCGGCAGTACTGGCTGCAACGGCCGTGGCCATATTCGGGACATGTCTTTCGGACAAACTGAACGATGTCTCCGACAAGCTGCTCACAATGCGCCATGTGGCTATTATCTTCGGGCTTCTGTTTGCCGCCGGTATCCTCTATTCGATTATTTCCGAGCGGCTGACCTTTACCGTCACCGACACGAAGCTGAGTATCTCGCAATTCCATCTATTCATTAAAGATATCACGGAGCATTACGGGTTCCGGATAGAGTCGTGGCATAAAGAGGTGGTGGTTTTCATCGTGGCACCCAGCCCTCTGGCGACCAAGACACAGGTCACCGTTATATACCGTGATAACAAGGTCTACATCAACAGTATTTGCCCTCCGTACGAGAGGCAGTCTTTATCATCGAACAACGATAAAAATATCGAGAGGATAATCGAGGAACTACATGACGAAGAGGCCAAATATACCCGGCGGGCCTGATTCGGAACGAGGCAGGGAACCCTCCTATATACCGTTAAAAAACCGTGCCGTAACCCGGCACGGTTTTTTTTAAAAGTGGAGGCGGAGGGAATCGAACCCTCGTCCAAACAGGGAGCCCGAGGGCTTTCTACACGCTTAGCCGACCGTTTTATCCTTCTGTCCGTACACGGTAGGCGGCAACCTCGTACGGACCCCAGCCCTTTGATTTCACCCCGCGGTCAGGGCTGTCCGCAAGGCTATCCCCAGATTGATGATACCCTGAAACCACTGCATAAGGGGAGGATGCCTGTGGAAGGGTACTCGTCGGCAGACCGCCTCGGGCCTGCGGATTAAGCCAATTTACTTCCGTAAATTAGGCAGCGAGTGCGTAGCTATTATTGCCATTTGTAATTTGAACGTTCATATTAACGAGCCTCCGTACAACGCTCGGCGTGCTTACCGTCAAACCCTGCCTGCTGTCAAAACCGGTCGCCCCCGGTTCTTACTGCAATGCACTGTGTCCGGTGCAAAGAGTATACAAAGATAGTGAAAAAATGCGGTTTTATTCAACTAAGAAAAAACATTCATCGTACGGCCTGTGTCGTCCTTAAGCCGGAAAGGAACCGGAAATGAGAAGAGTACCTCGTCGAAATAAATATTTTAGATTCTTCGCTTTGCTCAGAATGACATGTATGTCGATATTCGGTAATATTGCTCATCGAGTTACGCTTAGCTCAGAATGAAATGTATGTTTGTTTTCGGCAATATTACCCACCAACGCGTCGCTCAGAATGAAATACATATTAAATTTTGGGCAGTAGGGTTCACTCCGCTCACAACCACATGGTATTATAACGGTTTTTATACCCGTATTATTTTCAACATGCCGCATTATTGATATTTTTGCAGGCGGACGGCTATAAACAGAAATAGCCTTTCCAAACCCAAATGCCACAGCCAACCGGATGGAACCCAGAGACGAAAATATAACCGGCCCCGCCAATCCGGAGGCCCTCCGCCGTGGCAGGTGGTTGCGCAGGCGTCCGAAACAAAAAAACTCCACACACTGGGACTATACCGAACATAATATCTGCAAGAATTGCGGCCGGAAGACCACCGGAAAGTTTTGCAGCCATTGCGGCCAGAGGACCGATATAGTCCGCCTGCGGTTCTCTTCGAGCATCCGGAGTTTCTTCACCACCTTTTTTCAGGTGGAAAAGGGACTGCTCGGTACCGTGGGAATGTTGTTCACCCGCCCGGGCTACCTCTCACGGGATTATATCGACGGAAAGCGCACCGCGCGGACCAACCCGTTCACCGTGCTGTTTATCTTCGCCACCGTCTACGGTCTGCTCTACGCCACAAAGGTAATGGTTACTACCGGAACCCCCTTCACGGAGAGTTGGGACGACGGCCTGAGCAGTGTATTCGGCGACTCGCTGCTGGGTACCATCATGCAGTTCATAATCCGCAGGTTTCAGAACTCGGTGGTCCTGCGGTCGCTGGCTATGCTGCCGGTTTACACCCTGTCTATCAAACTGTTGCTGCGCCGGGCCAACGGCGGCCGGTACAACTATACGGAGTTGATGTTTATGGGCGGCTATCTTGCCGCGCAGCGGATGATAATAGATATCGTCGCCCTCGGAGTGGAATGGACGACCGATTGGGATACCGATAAGACTGTATACTGCGTGTATATTCTGCTGATGGCCTATACCCTGCGTCAGTTCTTCGCCTTGCGTTGGCTCAAGGCGATTTGGAAGTCGGTGACGGTCTTTCTCCTGTCCTTTTTCCTCCTCGGTGTAGCGATTGTGATTCTGGCCTTAATCGTATTCGGAATCTACTATCTCATAACGGGGGAAACCGACCTGCTTTTCAAAGGGCCCGGCAGCGGCTCCGCAAAACCGGTCCTTCCGGAGAACCTCCGTGACGCGGTGCTCGAAGAGGTATACGGCGACCATTTCTGCGACAGTATTACCGAAGACAAACTTTCCGACAAGGCCATCCGTAAACTGGCCGACAGCCTGTCGATAAACCTCGATTCGCTTATGAGCCTATACCCGCCGGATACGTTGCCGGATACCCTGCCGGGAACCGGTGCGTCCGATAACTTGCTGGATATTTTGCCGGACCGGCCGCGGTAAGTTCCACCCGGTGGCGGAGAAAGGGGTTATCGGTTACTCCGTGGTTGGTTCCACTTCGGTAGCGGCGCAGGGGTGGATATGCAATAAGCGCAGGCGGTGGTTTACAATCCCGTTATCTTCTTGATTTCGCTCAGTTTGTTCAGAGCTTCGAGCGGTGTGAGAGAATTGATATCCAACCCTTTGACCTCGTCCCGTATCTGGCACAGCACCGGGTCGTCCAGCTGGAATATGCTCAGTTGGTAGTCCTTCGCGCCAGCGGCCAGAGAGGCCGTGGAGCTTGTAAACCCTTTCATCTTATCGAGCACGGCATCGGTCCGGCCCGAACGTTTGCGGCCCTTCGTTTGGGAGGGCGACTCCTCATCTTCCGGAGGGTTGTTCCGGGCGCCTTCCATCGTGGCGAGCAGTTGCGCGGCCCGGTCCACAACCCCTTTCGGCATCCCGGCCATACGCGCCACATGGATACCGAACGAGTGCTCCGTACCGCCGGGAACGAGTTTGCGGATAAATATAATCTGGTTGTCCACCTCACTGACGCTTACGTTGAAATTCTTAACCCGCGGGCAGAACTCCTCGATTTCGTTCAGTTCGTGGTAATGGGTGGCGAACAGGGTTTTGGGCTTGGCCCGGTGGCCGTGGATATACTCAACCATCGCCCAGGCTATCGATATACCGTCGTAGGTGCTCGTTCCGCGGCCGATTTCGTCGAGCAGGAGCAGGCTGCGGTCCGACAAGTTGTTAAGGATACTTGCCGACTCGAGCATCTCCACCATAAAGGTACTCTCGCCCTGCGAGATGTTGTCGGACGCCCCCACGCGGGTAAATATCTTGTCCACCAGCCCGATACGCGCCGAGGCGGCCGGAACGAAGCTGCCTATCTGGGCCATCAGCACGACAAGGGCCGTCTGCCGGAGAAGGGCCGATTTACCGGCCATGTTCGGACCGGTTATCATTATTATCTGCTGGGTCTCGTCGTCGAGGTAGATATCGTTGGGGACGTACTGCTCCCCCACGGGCATCAGCGTCTCGATTACCGGGTGCCTGCCCTGCCGGATATCCAGAACCCTGCCCTCGTCCAGCGACGGGCGGCAGTAATTCCTCTCCCGGGCCACTACGGCGAACGACAAGAGGCAGTCCAGCCGCGCCACGGTAGCCGAATTGCGCTGCATCCGGCGAAGGTATTTCATCAGGAATCGAATCAGTTCGTCGAACAGGCGCTGCTCGATTTCGGCAATCTTCTCCTCCGCACCGAGTATCTTCTCCTCGTACTCCTTCAGCTCCTCGGTAATATAGCGTTCGGCGGCGGTGAGGGTCTGCTTCCGCACCCATGTGGACGGCACCTTGTCCTTGTGGGCGTTGCGCACCTCGATATAGTAGCCGAACACGTTGTTGAAACTTATCTTCAGCGACGGGATACCGGTGGCCTCGCTCTCGCGGGCCTGTATCTCCGCCAGCACATCCTTTCCGCGCAGGGCGATATTGCGGAGCTGGTCCAGCTCCATGTCCACCCCGTCGGCGATGAAACCGCCCTTCTGCAACTGGTTCGACGGGTCGGGATACAACTCGGCGGCAATTTTGGCCGACACCTCTTCCATAAGGTCTATTTCCCCGGCGACCTCACCCAGCACGCTGTCGCCGCATGCGGTGAGGCAATTTTTTACAAGCGCCAGCGCGTCGAGCAAATTTTTAAGCTGCACCACTTCGCGCGGCAGTACCCGCTGGGCGGCAATTCGCGAGGCTATGCGCTCGAGGTCACCCACCAGCGCCATGCTGTCGGCCAGCTCTTCGCATGTGTCGGGATTTGCGGTCATATAGGCGACGTTGTCCTGCCTGCGCTCCAGCTCGCCGAGGTCCTTGCTGGGAAGAGCGATCCATTTCTTGAGCATCCGCGAACCCATGGGTGTACGCGTACGGTCTATCACATCGGCGAAGGCGGTCCTCCGGATATCGCCCTGCGAAAATAGTTCGAGGTTGCGGATGGTGAACTTGTCAATCCAGACGTATTTGTCTTCGTCTATACGGGATATGGACGAGACGTGGCTGAGCTGACGGTGCTCGGTAAATTCGAGGTAATAGAGTATGGCCCCCGCGGCGGCCACGGCACTGTTCATCGAGTCTATCCCGAATCCCTTCAGGGATTTGGTCTTGAACTGGCGGCACAGCTTCTCGCGGTTGGTCTCTTCGGAGAATGCCCACTCGTCCAGCTTATAGGTGCAGTATTTGGTGCCGAAGGTGCCGGTAAACCTCTCGTGGGCGATGCGCTGGTAGAGTATCTCCTTCGGGGCGAGGTTCGAAAGCAGTTTGTCCACATAAGCGTCCGTGCCCTGCGCGGCGTAAAACTCGCCGGTGGAGAGGTCCATAAAAGCTACCCCGGTAGATTTCGCTCCGAAAAATACCGACGCGAGAAACGTGTTCTCCCGCCCGGTGAGTATATTGTCGCTCAGGGTTACCCCGGGTGTAACCAGCTCCACGATGCCCCTCTTTACAAGCTTCTTGGTCTTCTTCGGATCTTCGAGCTGCTCGCAGATGGCGACCCTCTCCCCGGCTCGAAGGAGCTTGGGCATGTAGGTGTCGATAGAATGATGGGGGAATCCGGCCAGCTCTACCGACGAGGCGGCTCCGTTGGCCCTGCGGGTGAGGGTAATACCCAGAATACTGCTGGTTTTTATGGCGTCTTCACCGAAGGTCTCGTAAAAATCTCCCATCCTGAAGAGCAGAATAGCATCCGGATGTTTGGATTTGAGCTCGTAGTATTGGGTCATCAGCGGGGTTTCCGCAGGTTTCTTAGCTTGGGCCACGGCGTAGTATGTTTAAATTGTTTGACTGTAAACAGTTCGGGAATTATCCAGCCCATAAAGTTACTGAAACTTTCGCAGAATACACACCGACCCTTATCATGGAATTACCGATGAGCAACGAAAGAATATCCGCTGCCGAATACCGGGCCATCCGCCCGGGAAAAGAGACGGCCGCGGGCGGGGAAACCCTTATTATGAAAAATGCGTACATTCAACCCTTACCCCCTCCTCGCGACCGCCGTATCCTTGGCCGCCCCCTTCAGAACGGGAACGGGACAACAAAAAAGACCGCCTCGGCAAGCCGGAGCAGTCCTCATAGCGATAACCCGAGGGTATCGGTAGAAGGCTTGACACCGGCCTGGAACCAAAACACTTTGCGCACTACCACTCGATGCAGGACAGGCCGGGTACCAAGCCGTATGACTTTCAGGTACCCGTTTAAATGGTTATTACCCGTCCCTCCTGCTGCGAATCGTCGGTAGTGCGGCGGGGCAAAGCCCCGTGTTTTGGTTCGTCGCAGGTAAATCTCTGGCCCCGTTTCCACCGTGGGAACCGGAACCGGACAGGCAAATGTAACAATAAAAGGCGAGTTTCAATGCCTTTTACGCCTATACCGGTACAAAGATTCTGCCGCGGTCCGCGGCCGTATGGAATAATCGGAAGGGAGAATTTACCGCCCCCGGGGTCCGGTCCGTCCGGAAGTCACCATCTGCGGCCATCCGGAAGCTGGCAGACCCGACTGTCTTTAACCATCGTAGGTGTGGGCACCGGCTCGAGTGTGACCACGGGGCACCGGAGTGTAGCCAGAGGGGGGCACCGGTTTGAAGACCAGCGGGGACACCGGCTTGAAAGCCAGCGGGGGTATGGGCATGAAAACCAGATGGGGTATCGGCATGGCCCCCGGAAGATGCGACCGACGGGGAGGGGATGGGCCCCGATACGGGCCGGGGGACTTTCCCGATAAACAATGTTTTACAATCAGGCGAAAGTGCGCCTGCTTTGCAGACATTCGGCCCGCCGGGAGGTGGGGTGGCGGCCGCTAAAAAACAGTAGTGTGAAACTATAATAGTTACTAAAATTATTATACGGACTATGGATAACCGACTTAAATCGGCGGTCCGGAAATTCACACCCCGGGCCTGCGGGCACTATTTGAGGATGACCGTCCGGATAACGTTCCCCCCGGCCGCCTTGTTGAGTGCGTCCCGGAGAGCGTCCCTCTGCATAAACAGCGCGCTGCGGGCAACGGACGAGTCGAGCCGCGCGGTAAGAATCCCGTTATGCACGGAGACCGAAACGGTACGGGCGGCCGCCTCGGGGCCCACCACGGCAGGCCACAGCCCGGCCACCTTCGCCTCGGCCAGACCGCGCGAAACCGACGGGGTGCTATCCACGAAATCGCCCCACAGCTCGCCTATCCTCATGGGTACCGTCTTTCTCATATCTCCTCCACCACGCCGTCCTTTACGGTGAACAGTGAATAGCTCTCGTCCAGCCGGGCCAGTATCTCCTCAATGCGCGAGCGGCTGCAATCCGAGATGAATATCTGCCCGAACCGCTCGCCCGACACCAGGGCCAGCAGGTTGCCCACCCGGTCGGGGTCCAGCTTGTCGAATACGTCGTCCAGCAGCAGGACCGGCTTCTCGCCCCTCTCCGAGGCCACTATCATATACTGTGCGAGTTTGAGGGCCACAAGGAACGACTTCTGCTGCCCCTGCGACCCGTACTTGCGCAGGGCCAGACCGCCTATCTTCATTTTCAGGTCGTCGCGGTGGACCCCGGCCGTCGAGAAACGCATAACGCGGTCCTTCTCGGCCGCCTGCCGGAGCAGCTCGTCGAACGGCGTTTCGTTCAGCTCCGACCGGTATTCGAGCGTGACCTGCTCCCGGTCGCCGGACAGTTCGGCATAAAACTCCCCGGTAAGCGGGGCGAGCCTTTCGATAAGTTTGCGCCTTTTGGCATGTATCGTATTGCCCGCCTCCACGAGCTGCATATCGAGAATTTCGAGGACATCCTCCCGCGGACAGTCGTCTTTAAGGAGTTTGTTGCGCTCGGCAAGGACCTGGTTGTAGCGGACGGCGGCCGACAGGTAACCCCGGTCGAGCTGCGACAGGAACGAGTTGAGGTACCGGCGACGCTCCTCGGCCGCGTCGGTCACCAGAAACGAGTCGGCCGGCGATACTATCACCAGCGGCACGAGGCCTATATGGTCCGAAAGTTTATCGTACTCCTTTCCGTTGCGCTTGAGAGTCTTGCCCGCGCTCTTTTTGAACGAGCAGACCACGGTCTCCTTCCGGCCCCCGTCGCACCGGTACCCGCCGTCCAGCACGAAGAACTCCCCGCCGTGCCTGACGCACTGCGCGTCGGACATGGCCAGCGAACTGCGGCACATCGAAAGGTAGTGCACCGCGTCGATAAGATTGGTCTTCCCCGCCCCGTTGTCCCCCACGAAGCAGTTTATCCGGTGGGGCAGTTCCAAAACCGCCTCGCCGATATTCTTGAAGCCGATAACCGATAACCTCTCCAAATGCATACCGACACAAAGTTATGATTTTATCCCCGCATAGTAACCGGCGCACCCATCTTTTCGGTAAAACCGTTTGCCCCGATTCCAAGGACCGGGGGCCGTAAACAGAAATAATTTGGAGCGGGAAGCGGTTAATTTGTTAAAAAGGTGTATTTTTATCCGTTATTGGAAATACGATAAAAGCAGTATAATGGTAAGAAACGAAAACCCGGAAAACGAAAAGGCCGTCGTAGAGGCCGCCTCCGGTGATACCCAAACAAAGAAAGCGGCGGTAAAACGCGGTCCGAAAGTAACCAAGAGGGGGGCGAAAAAAGAAGCCGAACAGCAGGAAGACCCCGAAGTAAAGATAGAAACCGCAATATCCAACACCGAGCAGTACATAATCGACCACGGCAAACAGTTGCTGTCCATATTGTGCGCACTGGTCCTCGCGGCCGGTATTTTCCTCGCGGTAAAATACGTGTACCTGCCCAACCGGGCCGAGAAGGCCGGTGCGGCGATGTTCGTGGCCGAGCAGCACTTCGCCGCGGCGGATTACGAGACCGCCCTCAACGGCGACGGTTTCAATGCCGGATTCCTCGAAGTAATCGACAAATACGGTTCCACCCCGCAGGGCAATATCGCCAAGCACTACGCCGGTATCTGCTACCTGCGTTCGGGAGACCTCGACGCTGCGGCGCAGTACCTCTCCAAATACAAACAGACCACAGGGGTCCCCAACAAGATAATCAACGCGCAGAATTACGGCCTCCAGGGCGATATCCACGTACAGAAAGGCGAGTACGAAAAGGCAGCGAGCCTCTATTCGAAGGCCATGGAAGCCGGGGACAATTCCCTCACCTCACCGCAGTACCTGAAAAAACTTTCGCTCGTCTACGACCGGCTCGGCCGTAATGCGGACGCGCTGAAGGCGCTCGAAAGGATTGCCGACGAGTACCCGATGAGTATCGAAGGCCGCGATGTGGAGAAGTACATCGGCGCCGAACAGCAGAAATAAGAAAGGTCGGTCACCCGGCCCTACGGCCGGTGCCGGATGACCGACCGGACCGATACATTGATAAGGTTGCCGCCCTGAAGGGACTGGCGGCCTTTTTCTCTTCACCTACGGCCGTTTCCGGCCCGCGGTTTGCCGTGGACGGGCAAAATAACCAAGCAAATAAAAACGGAAAGTATATGAGCAAGAAAAAGAACCTCTCGATTTTCGACGGACCGCTCCCGTCTGCGGAGAACATGAAATTCGGAATCGTGGTTTCGGAGTGGAACGCGGTCATAACCGAGAGCCTGCTGCTGGGCGCGGTAAAGACCCTCAAAGAGTCCGGGTGCCCGGACAGGAATATACAGATAAAATATGTGCCGGGTTCTTTCGAACTGCCTCTCGGGGCGCAGTTCTTCGCCGAGTATACCGATGTGGATGCGGTTATCGCGCTCGGATGCGTCATACAGGGCGACACGAAACATTTCGATTACGTCTGCCAGGGTGTTACGCAGGGCGTTATGCAACTGATGCTCAACTGGAACATGCCCGTGGCGTTCGGTGTGCTCACCACCGACAACATGCAGCAGGCCGAGGACCGCGCGGGCGGCAAACACGGCAACAAGGGCGACGAGGCCGCCGCCACGGCTATCAAGATGGTAGCCATGCAGGTATCGATGGAGGAGGCGGCCGAACCCGCCGACCGGAAGGATATAAACTGACCGGTGGGTCGGGCAGTAACGGCATTATCGTCAGGCTGGGGCGGAAATGTCGAAGGCCCCATATCGGCCCTTACTGTTTCGAATGGGATGGAAATCGGACCGAATAATTTCAGGCAGCTACATATATTTTTCACTAAGATGAAAATATATCTCCCGTTGCAGAGATGCAGCCCTCCGGGGGCGGGGTGGCGGGCCGCTGAAAACATGTAGTGTAAAAATTATCAGTAGATACCTGATTTTAACGGAGGTATATTGGCGGTGGGTTTAGCTTATGTCATATGTACAGCCGTCCGATTGTAAAGCAAAAAAAATTAAAATAAGCGGTTACCGTATCCGGTTTTCGGGCGATAATCGCTATTTTTATGACCGTGTTTTCGCGCGGCCCTGGCAGACAGACGGGTATCGGAAGAGGCGGAACAGGTGCGCGGCATAACCTATAACCCGAACGGACCATGGAGGTAAAAATATCCGACAGCTGGAAAGAGGTATTGAAGGAAGAGTTCTCAAAGTCCTACTTCGCCGACCTTGTAGACTTTGTCAAAGGGGAATACGCCCGCACGCAGGTCTTTCCGCCGGGCAAGAATATTTTCAGGGCGTTCGACAAATGCCCGTTCGACCGGGTGAAGGTGGTGGTTATCGGGCAGGATCCGTACCACGGGCCGGGGCAGGCCAACGGCCTCTGTTTCTCGGTGAACGACGGGGTGCCGTTTCCGCCGTCACTCCAGAATATTTTTCAGGAAGTGAATACCGACACGGGAACGCCCGTGCCACAATCCGGCAACCTCGACCGCTGGGCCGAACAGGGGGTGCTTCTCCTGAACGCGGTCCTTACCGTGCGCCAACACGAAGCGGCATCGCATGCCGGGATGGGATGGGAACGGTTTACGGACGCGGTGGTCAACGCCCTCGCCACCCGCCGGGAAGGTTTGGTCTACCTGCTGTGGGGTTCTTACGCACAGAGAAGGCCTCGTTCGTGGACGCCGGGCGCAACTGCGTACTCAAGGCGGTACACCCGTCGCCACTCTCGGCATACCGCGGGTTCTTCGGCTGCCGCCACTTCTCGCAGGCCAACCGATACCTCGTCTCACGGGGGCTCGAGCCGATAAACTGGTAAACGTTTTGCGCCCGTGGAACAGGTCGTATCGAAAATAGCCGGATTCCTCTGGGACTGGCCTATGGTGGTCCTGCTTCTCGGGACGCACATTTACCTTACCGTACGGCTACGGTTCCCGCAGCGGTATATCGGTAAGGCAATCCGCCTGTCGCTGAAAATGGACAAAGGTTCGCAGGGCGATATCAGTAATTTCTCGGCTCTGGCCACGTCGCTGGCCGCCACAATAGGGACAGGGAATATAGTAGGCGTGGCGACGGCCGTTTCGCTGGGCGGGCCGGGGGCGGTGTTCTGGTGCTGGATTACCGGCATCTTCGGCATCGCCACCAAATACAGCGAGGGCCTGCTGGCTGTAAAATACCGGGTTAAAACCGCCGACGGAGACATGCTCGGCGGCCCGATGTACGTACTGGAACGGGGCCTTAAACTGAGGTGGCTCGCCGTGCTGTTCTGCATCTTCACCGCTCTGGCCGCCTTCGGAATCGGCAATACCGTCCAGTCTAACGCCATTTCGATGCTGCTGAAAGAGACGTGGGGAGTTTCGACCTGGCTCACCGGGGCGCTTCTGGCGGCGATGGTGGGCGCGGTTATAATATTCGGCCTGCGGGGAATCGCCCGGATATGCACCGTTCTGGTGCCGTTTATGGCAGTCTTTTACGTTATCGGATGCCTTATAATACTGGTAATGAACGCTCCGTATCTCGGTGAGACCTTCTCGCTCATAATAGACTCGGCATTCAGCACCCGCGCGGCCGGGGGCGGGTTCGTGGGCAGCATGCTGATGATGGCGGCCCGGTACGGGATAGCCCGGGGGCTGTTCTCGAACGAGTCGGGGATGGGTTCGGCACCGATAGTGGCCGCGGCGGCGCAGACTCGCAACCCGGTACGGCAGGCCCTCGTCTCGGCGTCGGGCACCTTTTGGGACACGGTGGTAATTTGCGCCCTGACGGGGCTGGTCCTCGTGAGCAGCGTAATCGCCAATCCGGCAATCGACCATACGCAGGGAGCGGCGCTGACCAAAGCGGCCTTCGCACAGATACCGGTGGCCGGGCCGGTGATACTTTCGATAGGCATAATAACTTTCGCCTTTTCGACCATACTGGGTTGGTCGTACTACGCCGAGAAGGCGATGGAGTATCTGGGCGGGAGGCGTTCCATCCGGGTATACCGGGTGTTCTGGGTCGCGGCGATTTTCATAGGCGCCATAGCAAATCTGGGGATGGTCTGGAATATCGCCGACAGTATGAACGCCCTGATGGCCCTGCCCAACCTTATATCGCTGGTGCTTCTGTCGGGGGTGCTGGTCCGCGAGACCCGCAAATATCTGTGGAACGATAAGCTCGATATGGAGGATACCGACGAGGTGCCGCGGGTGGACAGGTAGCCATTAATTATGGAGTTACAGTTTCGTCGAAACCCGGTTTTCTTTTTTGTTTTCTAATTTTTTTTAATTTACATCCGTCTTTTGTTCACCGTTTTATCCCACGGCCTGTGTGGGGGAACGAGGGTATATCCGAAACCCTCGGAAGTGTCGGCAACCGTTAGCGGGGGAATAAACTCATAAGTCAACATAATACGCCCCGTGGGCGGGCGGAACCTATATATAACCCGTTAAATGCACTGCTTATGAGAAAACTATCCGTACCGGCAGGGCTTCTACTGACCCTTGCCTGCATTGTGGCCATCCACGGCTGCACGAAAGAACCCGGCGACACTGAGCCGGGCAACATCCCCAAATTCAGCGTCGCCGACGCGCGCGCCTTCTTCGAAACGGCTTCGGCGGAGAATGCGGTTACGCGCTCCGATGAAGAGAATCCCTACCGTATCTTCGGTTTCCATACCGGAGATTACGAACCCTTCTGGCAATATGCCGAGCACTCGATGAACGAGTGGATCGAGAGTGTGGACGTACCCATCTTCGGAGAGTTCTACTACACCGGTTGGTTCGCCTCCGACTGGACGACCGCCACGGACACCACCAGGTGCTATTTCGCACCGGTACTGCAAAAACTCGTGGTCGTCCGGCACCGCGACGACGAGGAGGCAACCGGTTATTACATTATGAGTATAATCCCATCGGAGGATTATATCCACGAGTACGGCGACCCGGACCACGACTCGTTCCTGAACGGCTCCGTACCGGACACTTTCAGCGGAATGGTGATTTATACTGAACCGGAGACAGCTTTTATAGTCCGGGCGGACCGATACCATGAGGGAATTAAAGTGGTGTGGGCATCCATTTTTGACGAAAGCAAGGAGTTGGTAGATAATATGCGGGATATAAGGCATGTTATCGGTTATATAAAAATGGGGCGCTACCATATCGTTACCACCCGGATCGGTGCAAAAGTGGACGAACAATGCGGATGGGGAGGAGTAATAGAGGCCGTAACCTGTAACGGCAACGGTCCGAAGCCGCCCCCTGTTGTGACCGATCCCAGTGTGAAACCGCCTATTTCAGGCGGGCCCGACCCTTCTCCACCTTCTGGAGGTTCGAGCAGCGGCGGAGGCGGCAACGGCGGTAGCGGAGGGATTGACCGTGGTGGTAATGATGGTATTCGCAGCCTTTATGACAGTATTTTCGATGTAAGTGACCTTACCGACGAAGAGAAAAACGAACTGAACGAACATTTATCGGAAATATTAGCGGATTATGCAGGGAACAATCTCGTGAATGCCTTAGGCTCCATGCTTAATATAACTTTCGACGCTACGAGGAGAGACGCCATATTCGTTCCGAGCAGCGGCACTTCGAGCATAACGCTGAACAAGTGGGACCACAGCTACCTTTTCCACGAGATGTTCCACGCCTACCAATTTTCCCGCACTAACTCTGCGGACTGGGGTGGACGCCAGTTAAATAACGAGGTGGAAGCCCATGCGGCGGAATATTTGTATCTGAGAAGGAAGGGGTTATTGGAAACTAATGGTGCATATTATTCTATATACAGAAATTCTATCGGTGGTCAAGCTGCATCTATGATAATCTCTATGTTGGATAATAGTGGTAATAGATTATCTATTTATTCGGCTTCGGAAATTCAACAGGGATATCTGGATTCAGCCGATCTTTTAAAAAACCAGGGAGGATACAGCCAGTATCCTTTTAATAATACGCTCTCCGGTCTCGATGCTTTAAACTTATTACAAAGTATTTTTAACGATAGCTGATATGAAAAAAATCATTGCGGTAACCACATTATTATTGGCTACACCGATTGCCTGGTCACAGACATTTTATTATGACCAGACTAAACAGATAACCGGAAACGGTTTTGTTTATCAATGCGATAATATTGACGGTGACATCACTCTTTATAATGCAAATAGCCGGTTTGTTTATCACGAATGGACCTATAAAGACGGCTCCAAGCCAGAAGATGAGATATTGAGGGGTTTCAAAAACACGATAGATTTTGATGATAAATCTTATGAAGGATTATTTACCATAGTGCGAAATGGGTTTGATGAGGCTCAAAAAGCAACTATCGGAAATCGCAGCCTCTATGTTATGGCATATATCGACCCGGCCACCGGGAAAATTGCCGATGTGGAATTCGCTTTTTTTGATGAAGACCCCTTTGCAGAAATACCGGTCGAAGTGTACTATAATATAGAACAGCAGTTAAAGCAACAGCAGGTGTATAAAATCACCGATGTGGGTAGACAACTTAATTATTGTTTCGATGTAGCAGCCGTGGAAATTAATCCTTTCCACAGGTAAACCTTATCTGCGGACCTTCGGGTCCGCTGTATCATTAAAAGAGAGCGGGCCGAAACGGCCCGCTCTCTTTTAATTGTTTCCTGAACTTCAGTTTATTATTTCACCGCGTAGAGCAGTCCGTTGCTTTGGAGGGCGCTGATGATTTCGGCCGAGAAGCTCTGGGCGAGGTCCTTGCTGTTGGACGGGTCGTAACTGCGCGTCTGGGCAGAGTAAATCAGTTTGTCGTCCGGCAGTGAGTAGAGGTCCGCGTCGAGCACATAGGTGGTCGAGGTGGTATAATATCCGGGGGTGTAAATGTTGTCGTACATATAGCGGTAGCGGCCGTAATAGCCGTAGTAGACCGGTCCGTAGGGGCTGTAATATGCCGAGCCCGGAACATAATTCAGGTCCTTGTCCTTCGCCGTAAGGCATATAATCATAATCGAAGTGAACCCTTCGCCTGTAAGTTTGGCGTTAACCTGGTCCTGGTCGAGGGTACCGAAGCCGCGCGGGCCGAATTCCGACGTACCCGTAACGGCCGTAACACCGCGGGCGGTAAGTCCGCTTACCATAGTCTGCTCGATGTAATCTTTCGCCTCGCGGTCGCTCATCATCGCGAGTACGAGCACTTTATCCAACGTCGAACCCGATGCGCTGGACGATTTCCATGAAGATACCACTTTGGTGGACGTCCCGCAGGACGAGAGCATCAATATCCCCGCGCAAACGAGGGCTGCCACTGATAATATTCTTTTCATAACTGTCTGACTTTAATTACTGCTTAACTGTTCCAATTATAGTGCCACCGGATGCCGGGGCCCGCAAGGGCGACCGAAATTGCCGCTATTCCAGCCCATAATCTCTGCCGGCGGCCGATTAAATGGCATCCCGTTTGCCGCATTACCGTATATAAACCGTTAAACAGCATATTATGGAAAGACTGGAAGAACTCGAATCGTTGATAGGACAGCTCGAAAATATATACGAGAAGGCCCTCGCCGGTGGGTCGGAAAGGGAGATAAACCATATCAAAAAGGAGCTTAAAAAACTGCGCCACGATTACGACGAGGTCGAAAAGGAGCAGTACTCCTGTTCGTGCAAAGTGTGAGGGGGAAAAGGGAATAACGGCGCCGACCCTTGTTTCAGGGGCCGTAAAATATTACATTGCAAAAAAAATTATGCGGATAGACCACCTGATTATATTAGCGGTCGCCCTGGTATGCGGGGCGTCCTGCGGCGTGAAGAACCGCCTATACAATAACCCTCCGGGTATCGAGATGACTGTCTACCCGTCCGTATACGACAGCCCGCCCCGAAGGGTGGAACTCTCGATAACCAACAACACCCGGGAGTCGGCGCATTACGGGGCAAGCTATATGGTCCAGAAACTGGTGGACGGCGAGTGGACCCGGTTCGAACTGCCGGATTTCGCCGTTATAACCATAATGTATCTTCTGGAGCCGGGCGGAACGCAGGTCTACCAGATAGATCTCTTTTCGGACGATGTGGACTACGGCCCGGGCCGCTATCGTATAGTGAAACCGATCCACCTCGAAATCTCGGGCGAAGGGACCTATACGGGGGAGTTCGAGATAAAATAGAGCATTTACGTGTTTGCACGATTGTTTCAGCGGCCCGCCCCAATCCCCGGCGGGCCGCAATGCTGCAAGGCAGGCGTATTATTTACTTAAAAAAATACCAATAAAGTTCTGTCGAAGGGGGTAGGTAGAGTATCCCACTATTGTTTTACAACCTGATATGGGCACCGGATTAGCCGACTAACGGTTAGCCGATAACTTGCGTCCAAATGCACTCCGGAACCTGCGCGGCTACGCTACCGGGCGACCGGCCGGACCGGTCCGGTCGGACCGAAAATCCGTCAACCGATATCGAAATCGTCCTGATGGTCGCCGAACATACCGTTCGGGATGCCGGGTGTCTCATCCACCAGCACGTCCGATTGTGGGTCGTCATGGTAGTTTACCATATTTTCGGACAGCTCCTCTCGGACATGCTCCGCCTCGCCGAGCGCCGTATGCTGCCAGATGTCGTCCGGTTGTTTATCTTTCTCCTGTTTCATGGCAGTTCGTTCGTATCAGACAGTTCCGGCACGCCGGTCTCCTGCAATGTGTCCATTTCGCCGAGCAGTTCGGTCTGCCGGTCGCGCAGTTCGTCTTCTGCCCGGCCCGCCTCTACCAGCTCCTGCTGTATCTCTTCCATCTGCTGCTCCAATTCTTCCAACCTTCCCATAAGCCTGTTGTCTTTTACCGGTACACTGTGCAACAACCATGCACATCCGGCGCACCACTATACGTCAGTATATGGGTCCGGGGGAGATATTTAAAAAATTTTTCACCGTATCTTGTAGGAAAAGGGAAACCGGGGACTCTTTACTTATAGAAGCCTTTAGGGCGAACCCCAAAACTACGATATCGCAAATGGGCCGGGAATATCTGGAACGGTTAATATGGTACATTTCCAACGGCGACACGGGCGCCTTCGGACAACTGTACGAGAGGTTTTACCCGGACACCTACCGTTTTGTGGGCTATTTTATCCGCGGCAGGGAAGACCGGCAGGACGTGGTTGCCGAGACCTTCAAAAACCTGTGGCAGAACCGCCACCTGTTGCCGGGTGTCCACAACCTTCAGGCATATATATACACGGTGGCCCGGAACGAGGCTTACCGGCACCTGCGGACCACGACCCGGTACCGAAACATCACGATAGACGAGATGCCCGTGGAGGTGACGTTCGTGCAGGCCGATAACGACCTGGGCCTGCTCGACGACGAGATGACCGATATTTACCGCCGCGCCGTGGAGGTGCTGCCCGAGAGGTGTAAGCTGATTTTCCTGATGGTACGGGAACAGAAATTAAAGTACAAAGAGGTCGCCTCCATCCTTAACATAAGCGAAGGAACAATAGAGCGGCAGATTAATATAGCCACCCGGAAACTGGTCGAATTTATAAAGATATATCTCCCCGAGATGCGCCGCAGAAAGCAGCAGGGCATCTGGACGGAGAAAGAAAACAACCCCTTGAATATAGAGAATTGCCCCGTATGAACCAGACAAAAGAAGATATATACGCCGAAATGGAGGCACCGGCCGTCGAAGGCAACCCGAACGACGAGAGCTGGGCGATAGCCCTGCGGATGCTCGATTCGATGAGGGGGCCCTCGGCCGGAGACGAAGTAATGGAAGATAAACAGGCCGTATGGGATAAGGTCAGTAGCGGTATCACCGGCACCGGATCATTTAGGTATAAGACTCCACGGTGGTTTTTCCCAATCATTACCGGAGTTGCCGCTACCCTTATCTTCGGTCTGCTTACGGGCCTTCTGACCTACCGGGCCGGTTATACTTCGGGAACGGAGCAAATCGCCCGCAACAATATCGAGGTCGTCGTGCCGATGGGCGCCGCCACGAGCCTCACCCTTCCCGACGGGACCGATATTACCCTTAACGGCGGGAGCAGGCTGGTGTATCCGGCGTATTTCGGCCGGGAGCGGTGGGTGGAGCTGGACGGAGAGGCGCTTTTCAATGTTGAGGCCGACCCCGACCGCCCTTTTACGGTAAAATCCCCGGGGGTGGACATACTGGTTACCGGAACGGTATTTACATTTAAATCGTACCGGACCGATCCGCTCGTAAGCGTAGTGCTCGAGCAGGGTGAAGTGCGGGCGATTATCGGCAAAGGGCCGCATGCCGAATCGGTATCGCTCTACCCGGGCCAACAGGTGCTGTTCCACCGCGGGACGGGCGAAATATCCCGGCTCCAGACCGAACCCTCCAGGGCGGCCGCGTGGACAGAGGGACTGTTCTACTTCCGCAGCACACCGCTCGAAGACATTTGTCGCCAGCTGGAACGGCGTTTCGGGGTGGAGATAGAGATTGAGGACCGGGAACTGGCCCGCAAGGAGTACCACACCCAGTTCGAGTCGCACGAGAGCCTTCACGAGATACTCGACGTACTGAGCTATAAAAACCGTTGGAAAGCAGTGACGGACGGACGTAAAATAGTAATTCGTCCGGTGCCGTAAAAGATAAATCCGGTCCGTTCCCGCGAATGACTGCAGCATAAAGGGAACAGGCAGGAAAACTAACCTACGACCTAAAACACTAAACTGACCTAAGATGAAGAAGACCGACTCCAATGTGCGGTGTTCCGGGGTGGATTATACCCCTACCGGACGCACGGGACACAGGTTCCGTAAGCCGCTCTATATGCTTATGCTGCTGCTGTTTACAGTCACGGCGGCATTCTCCCAGAACCAGCGCGTCTCCATTACTGCGGACGACATTACTTTCGAACAGTTCCTCGACCAGGTGAAGACCGGGACGGGGCTGTCGTACAGCCTCGAGAGCACGAATATCGATATGGCCGCCCGTGTAACCGCCCGTTACTCCGACGAGCGGGTGAGTACCGTTCTGAATGCGGTGCTCGGCAGGTTCCAGCTCACATACGAAATCAGGGACAACCATATCCTTATCTACCGGGGTGCCCCTCCCGCATCGACGGCCACGGCCGACGGGCATCCGGTAACCGGGCAGGTTATCGACGCGCAGGGCCAGCCCGTAATCGGGGTGACGGTGATGGTGGAGGGCACCACGCGCGGAACCACCACCGGTGCGGACGGCAGCTTCTCCATCGTTGCTCCGTCTGGCGAGAGCAGGCTCAATATTTCCTTCATAGGGTATGAAGCCGTAAATGTGAATATCGGCGGCAGGACCCGTGTGGATGTTGTGATGAAAGAGTCGGTGGTCAATGTGGACGAACTGGTAGTGGTCGGTTACGGTACCCAGATACGCCGTAACGTAGCCACCGCGATTTCGTCGGTAAGCGGCGACAAACTGGCCGACCTGCCGGTACAGAACGCTACCGAGGCCCTTGTGGGCCGTGTGCCGGGCCTTCAGCTCCAGCAGCAGTCAGGCGCTCCGGGCGAAGCGCCCGTAGTCCGCATCCGCGGCCACGGGTCCATCACCAGCGGCAACGGCCCCCTCTATGTGATAGACGGCTACCCGACCAACGACGCTACCCTGTTCAACGCCATCAGCCCCGCCGATATCGAATCCATAGACGTGATGAAGGATGCCGCGTCGGCCGCCATCTACGGTTCGCGTGCCGGTAACGGCGTTATTCTCGTCACCACCAAGCGCGGTAACAAGCAGGATAAAACCACCTTCAACTTCGATATGCGGGTGGGGTTCGACCGGATTATGCACAAATACCCGGTGATGAACGCCCATGAGTTTGTCGAAATGGCTATCGAAGGGATGGAATATAACAAAATGACCGTCCCGAAGTACCTGCTCGACGAGTCGCTGTGGACGGTTACCGACTGGCAGGACGTAATTTTCCGCAACGGTCTCTATCAGGATTACCACATGAGCGCAATGGGCGGAAGCGATAAGGTGCAGTACGCCGTATCCGGAGGGTATACCGACCATAACGGTATCCTTAAAAACACCTACAACAAACGGTACAATTTCCGCATCTCCATAGACGCCCAGCTCACGCGCAACCTGAAGGTCGGCGCGACGCTTCAGCCCTCCCTTACCAAACGCCGTATACAGCAGACCTCCGGGGGTAACACCTCAAGCGGTGTGGACGGTATCCTTGCCGAAGCCCTTACTATGCCGCCGATCCTGCCGGTATGGCGCGACAACGGAGACTACTTCATAATCTTCCAGGACCCCGAAATGTCCTCCATTTTCAATCAGGAACTCTCCAACCCCCTCAATAAACTGGACGGGGTGAGCGACGTGTTCAACACCTTCCGCCAGACGGGAACCTTCTATATCGAGTACGAACCCGTCAAAAACCTGCGGCTCCGCTCGTCGCTCAATATGGGTTACGTGAACGAGCGCGAGGAGTATTACACCGAGGTCTTCATCGCAAAAGGCGCCGGCAACACGGGTAATATCTCCACCCCGAACCTTGCAAATATCCGTGCGCGGCGCAGGAACCAGACCGCCGCCAATCTCTACTGGTCGTCCACGGCCACGTACGACCTCGAATTGAACCAGGGACACAATTTCACCTTTCTGGCCGGTTACGACGCCGCGAGGCAGGACGATTTCTACACCCAGGTGGAACCCCGTACGGACGCCGACAACCCGGTGGCCTTTACCAGTACGGCTATCAAGAACGTGCAGGGCGCGGTCATCACTAAAGGCGAGTCACAGAGGAGGACCTATATATTCGACGCCCTGTTCGGCCGTGTGAATTATAACTACAAGGGACGTTATCTGTTGTCGGCTTCGATACGCCGCGACCGTTCGAGCCGTTTCGGGCCGGACAACCGGGCGGGTTATTTTCCTTCGGTTTCGGCCGGGTGGAACGTGTCGGACGAGGCGTTCATGAGCACCCAGAACCTCTTCTCCACACTTAAGCTCAGGGCCAGTTACGGCGAGACCGGTAATGACCAGTTGAGCGGCTACTACTCGTGGCTGACTACCATGAGTTCGAGCTACTATAATTTCGGTACCACTGACGCAAGTATCGTAGGCTACCAGCCCGGAGGATTCTCCAACCCGCGCCTCGGATGGGAAAAGAACAGGCAGTTCGATGTGGGGTTGGACTTCGGGCTTTTCAACAACCGGCTGACCGTGATGGTCGACTACTACAACCGCCGGAGCAATACCATCCTCGAGACCGATATCCCGACTATCAACGGGAAGGCGACCAAGATGATGGTAAACGCAGGTGAAATCGAGAACAAGGGTGTGGAGTTCGGTATCAGCAGCGTAAACTTCTCCGGCCGCTTCTCATGGCGGACCGACCTCAACATTTCGAGGAACCGCAACAAGATTCTCTCCCTCAACGCGGGGCAGGAGGCATTGAGCCTCTCCGGGGTAATACGTAACTATGTCGGACGTCCGTTCGGGGATATCTACATGTATATCGTTGAGGGGACCTTCAATACACAGGAGGACCTGAATACTTACGCCCTGATGGGTTCGCAGGGAATCGGAGACCTCCGTTTCAAAGACGTATCCGGGCCCGACGGCGTACCGGACGGGGTGATAAACAGCTACGACCAGGTGCGGGTGGGCAACTACCAGCCCAAATTCACCTTCGGCTTCAATAACTCTTTCAGCTTTAAGAGCTTCGACCTCGGGATTATGATGGACGGACAGGTGGGCGGTAAGGTTTACCGCAGCCAGGAACTCGCGCTGTCGCTCAGCCGCTGGCTGGAGAACGGTTCGAAAGAGTCTATTGGCCGCTGGCGCTCGCCGGATAACCCCGGTAACGGACGGTACCACAGGGCGGGTACCACCAACCTCTCTTCCAATATTTCCGCCAACACGCGCTACCTCTACAACGCCGATTTTCTTCGAATTACCAATATAACATTGGGATACACCCTACCGCAGCGCATTGCGGAGAAGTTCTCGGTGCAGAACCTGCGCGTATACGTCACTACCCAGAACCTGCATATATTCTCGAATATAGGCGGTTTCAACAACCCGCAGGCCTCCACCACGGGCGACTCTTCGACCAATAACGGGACCGACGCAGGAGCCTATCCGCTGGCGCGCAATATCTCTTTCGGACTCAACCTTACATTCTGACCCGGTAACCGGCACAAAACAAAAGCAAGATGAAAAGATATATAAATAGTTTCAAGACGTGGATTATCCTGCTGGCGGTAATATCGGCGGCGGGGATGTGGTCCTGTACCGAATCGGCTTTCAACAGGTATCCGCTCGACGATTTCACAGAAGACAAGTTTTTCGTGGACGAGACCAACGTTAACCAGATGCTGGTAAACGCCTACTCCTCCACCCGGAGCGTATATGCTTACTACTACTACGTCGCCGATATCTCGGCGGACGACACCTACAACAGCAAGTTCAACAACTCTTCGGACCATATAACCATCAACGAGGCCAACGTTATGGCGAGCAACGGTGCCCTGGCCAACCTGTGGACTTACAGCTATACCGTCATTTCACGCGTACACCTCGTGCTGGAAAATGCGGAAATCATCGAAATGGACGCCGACCTGAAAAAGCGGTATCAGAACGAGGCGAAATACCTCCGGGCGCTGATGTACTTCAACCTCGTGAGGATATTCGGCGACGTTCCCCTCGTACTGGAAGACGTGAAGGACGAGAAGGAACTGTTCGAATACGGCAGGGAACCCAAGGAGAACATCTACAAACAGATAATCCAGGACCTTACCGATGCGCTGGAACTCCCGGCCCGATACGATATCAACATCGATATCGGCAGGGCCACCAGCACGGCCGCCAAGGCGCTGCTCGGGGAGGTCTACCTCACCCTCAAGGACTACGACTCGGCGCTCGGCGTACTTCGGGAACTGGTCGACGGTAACACCTACGGGTACCGCCTGCTGGACGACTACGCGGACATTTTCGATGCCGATAACCCCAACAACGACGAAATCGTGTTCGCTATCCAGTATGCCCGCGGGTACGACTCGTCCATGAACATGAGCAACAGTATCGTAAGCGGGACATTCCCGAACGAAGATATGACCATTCAGATAGGGAGCGGTATAATCGCGCGTGGCACGGGGACGTACCTCCTCACGCGCGATCTATACCGTGAATTCGACCCCGCCGACGAACGCCTCTCCATGATAGAGACGATGACGGGTACACGGAAGAACTATATTTTCATGCTCAAATACTACGATTTCGGGATGACTTCGCGCATAGATTCCGGCTGCAACTGGATAGTACACCGCTGGGCGGACGTGCTCCTTATGTACGCCGAAGCTCTTAACGAGACCGGAAGTACTAACGACGCTCTCCAATACGTTACTCAGGTAAGGACACGCGCGGGACTCACCACCGACCCGGCCATCGCCTCCGGCACCGCCACCATGCGGGAAGCCATAGCGCAGGAACGCAGGCTGGAGCTGTACGGCGAAGGACACCGCTGGTTCGACCTGATACGTACGGGCAAGGCCATCGAGGTGATGAACGCCCACTTCAGCGACCCGACCCTCGACAACGACGAAATCGGGGAGAACAGCAAAATGGAGGAGTACAAACTGCTGTTCCCCATACCGGTCGACCAGGTGCTGCTCAATCCGGATAAGATAAAGCAGAATGAGGGGTACTAATCGGAATTTATATTATATTTGGTAGGTCCGGAGTTGTCCGGACCCACTTACCAAAAACACCTAAACTGACTCTTATGAAGAAATTAACATCGCTGCTGGTGCTGTGTATCATGTTACCCGCTGCACTTTTCGCCCTGCCGCCCATATTCGGCAGCGAATACGACGGCAAGACCCAGGAGGACCCCCTCGACCGGCTCTACATAACTCCGCAGAAAATTGTCTGGATGAACGACGGCGGAGGCACGCTGATAAAAGACCCGGACGTGCTTCTCAGCCCGGGCAACGGGCAGGCCGATATGGCCCGTACCACTCCGCTCTGCCGCATGTACAGTTCCGACCACGAAAAGGCGGCCATCATCCTCGACTTCGGTAAAGAGCTGCACGGCGGACTGCAGATGGTGATGGGCGGCTCTTCCAACCGCGCCCCGTCGCTGGTGCGTATCCGCTTCGGCGAATCGGTGGGCGAGGTGTGCAGCCAGACCTACAACCTCGACTGGCGGATGGGCTTCTCCACCGACGACCACGCCAAGCGCGACATCGTGGTAGAGATACCCCGAAGCGGCAGCTTCGAGATAGGCAATACCGGGTTCCGTTTCGTGCGTATCGACCTGCTCGAAAACGACCACCATATATCTCTCAAGGAGGTGCGGGCCATCCTGCGCTACCGCGACATACCGTACACCGGCTCGTTCAACAGCAGCGACGAGCGGCTGAACCAAATCTGGGCGACCGGCGCATGGACCGTACACCTCAACATGCAGGAGTATCTGTGGGACGGCATTAAGCGCGACCGCTGCGTATGGCTGGGCGATATGCACCCCGAGGTGGCTACAATCAGCCATGTCTTCGGCAACAACCAGATAGTACCCGCAAGCCTCGACCTGGCCGCCGAGCAGTTCCCGCTGCCGGGCTGGATGAACGGCATGAGCGCCTACTCGCTCTGGTACCTCGTCATACACCACGACTGGTATATGCACCACGGGGATATGAACTTCCTGAATAAGCACCGCGACTACATAGTGGGGCTTATCGACCAGATTGTTTCGAAGATAGACGAAGAGGGCAACGAGGAACTTTCGCCCATGCGATTCCTCGACTGGCCCTCGAGCCCCAACCGTGAGGGTGTGGAAGCGGGTTACCGCGGCCTGATGGCGTGGGCGCTAACCTCGGCCGAGAAACTTTGTGACGATCTGGGCGAACCGGCCGCGGCCGCGCAGTGCCGCACCGGAATAGAACGGCTCCAACGCAAATACGTGGACCACAACCAGCTCAAGCAGGGCGCGTCGCTGATGGCGATAGGGGGCCTTATGGACCCGGTACAGGCGTGTGACGACGTGGTGTCGGTAGGCGGTGCGAAGGACTTCTCGACCTTCTATGGCTACTATATGCTTCAGGCTCAGGCCATGGCGGGTGAATACCAGACCGCTCTCGATATAATCCGCCAGTATTGGGGCGGGATGCTCGACATGGGGGCCACCTCGTTCTGGGAAGATTTCAACCTCGAATGGATGGAGAACTCCACCCGTCTGGACGAGATGCCGGTGGAGGGTATGAACGATATCCACGGCTCGTTCGGCGACTACTGCTACCCGAGTTTCCGCCACAGCTTCTGCCACGGCTGGTCGTCCGGCCCGACGGCATGGATGAGCGAGTATGTACTCGGTGTCGAAATTCTCGAGCCGGGATGCCGCACGGTGCGTATAAATCCGCACATGGGCGACCTCGAATGGGTCGAAGGAACGTTCCCGACCCCCTACGGCGAGATTAAGGTACGTCACGACCGCCGTCCCGACGGCACGGTCGTATCGAAAGTGGACGCTCCCCGCGGAGTTAAGATTGTAAAATAAAACCCGTTCCTATGAGACGATATATTATAACTGCTCTGGCGCTCGCGGCCCTGTTCGGTACCTCCTGCACCGAAAGGACCCCGGCGGCCGAAGACCCTAACCAGTCCAAAGAGGTGTTCCTGAAAGATACCGTGTTTTCCGTTCCGGTGGAACCGGAGGTCGGCGCGGCGCGGCTGGACGAGATTGCACGGCTCTACGATACCCGGGCGGAGTTCGAGAAACGCAGGGACGAAATCCGTAAAGGCATGTTCTACCAGCTCGGGCTGGACCCGATGCCCTCGCTCGCCTCGCTGAACCCGGTGGTAACGGGCAGGCAGGAGTGCGACGGCTATACGATAGAGAACGTGGCGCTGGAGATTCTTCCCGGCGTATGGACCTACGGCAACCTGTTCCGTCCGGCAGGTCGCAGCGGACAGTTGCCCGCGGTGATGCTGGCCCACGGCCACTCGGCTCAGGAGGTCGGTGAGCGGTGCAGCCGCTTTACCCGAGGACAGCAGACCATCGCCATCACGCTTGCCCGGATGGGCGCCGTGGTGTTCAACTTCGATATGTTCGCCTACGGCGAGTCGGGAGAACAGATAGGCACCGAAGCGCACCGCACCGGACTGGCCCAGACCATGAATGTACTCGGATGCCTGGCCATCCTCGATTACCTCTCCTCGCTCCCTGACGTAGACCCAGACCGTATAGGTATCACTGGCGCCTCGGGCGGCGGGACGCAGAGCTTCCTCACCACCGCCCTCGACGACCGGATTGCCGTATCGGTGCCCGTGGTACAGGTATCGTGCTACTTCCCGGGCGGCTGCCCGTGCGAGAGCGGACGGCCCATCCACGCGAGCGTCACCCCGAACACAAACAACGCCGAAATAGCCGCCTTGGCTGTTCCCCGTCCGATGCTGGTGGTGTCCGACGGCGGCGACTGGACCAGTACGGTGGACCGGGTTGAGTACCCGTTTATCCGCCGTATCTACTCGATGTACGGCAAGGAGGAGTCGGTGGGTAACGTCCACCTTCCGGACGAAGGTCACGATTTCGGCCCGAACAAGAGGACGGCTATGTACGACTTTATGGCCCTCCACCTCGGGCTGGACAAGGAAGCCGTTTGCGATGCGTCGGGCAAATATGACGAGAGCGGAGTGGTACCGGCCCATTACGAGACACTGCGTGTGTTCACAGACGGAGAATATCCCGCCCACTCCCTGAGTTCGGCAGGCGAGGTTTACGACAAACTCCGCGAAATGCAGGGTAAATAGCGGAAAGGCAGTCGACCGCAAATCTTTTTACTACCGAGGGCCGCCCCGTTATGGTGCGGCCCTCGGTCGTTTCAAGCAGATAGGAGTTTAGTTATGCCGACCATTAAAATCAGGTGATTATCCCCATATAATTCGTCCGCTTTGCAAAGGTTCGGCCCGCCGTGGCGGGGGTTGCGGCCCGCCGACTGTTTATTGTTCCCCACCGTCGGATGGTCTGTAATAAATATCTTTACCGAATTGCATCGCATATCCCGTTGCCGTAACCGATAAAAGGTAAGCGATTCCGGAAGCAGCAGTTACCGTTAACCCCGTACGGGATAATAGCCGGAAGGCTATTTCCGTACAAGTATTACCTGCCTTAATCCCGATTCAACCGGGGTATCGTCCGGCGATACCACCGAAGGATAAGCGTATGTGACCCTCTCTTCCCAGGGCAGACTCTCGTCGTATATCATCCGGTTCATCAACGAGTTGGCGACATGTATTTCCAGTTCGTTCTGCCCCGCACGCAAGCAGCCGGTTATATCGAGGCACCACGGTGAACACCAGACCACCCCGGCTTCCTGTCCGTTCACAAATACCCTTGCGACAAAGCCAGGGTCTCCCAAATCCAAAAATATCCTGTCGGCGGCGGGGTCGATATCTACTGTTTTTCGATAAACGGCCGTGCCTGAGTAGTATCTGATACGGGGGTCTTCATGTAAGGTCCAGTCGTGAAGCCCGTCGAAAACCACCTCGCCCGGGCCGCCCCATTGCGGGTCGAAACGGACATGCCACGGGCCGTCGACCACGGTACGGATACCGCAGTTTTCCGTGTACCAATCCACCGGCGGCAGCTCTTCCCGGTTATCCGTTATCACGATAAAGAACGATTCGCGCGGATTCATATAGAGTTGGGCCACGGTCCCCCCGTCCCCGGCGGTGGCCGGTACAGAGCGGCGTTCACCCGTAACTGGATTCCAAAGCTGGGCGTACTTGCCGCGGGCCGAGAAGGTAAACGCCGTTTGCTCCGGGGTATCCTTACGGTTGGCAAGGAAATAGATATCGCCGTCCGCCACCCGTCGGTGAGCGAAATAGACCATATTGTCCTTCGTATTGCCGCCCGCCATTGTTATATCCGGCCTCACACCGGCTAAATCCAGAGCGTCCGACAATGGCATCCCCCAGTAGACCGTACCTTTACCGTAACTTCGCCAGCCCTCGGGAGCCGGGGTTTCGCCCCATATTTCATCGGACAGCCGTGCGTACTCGGCCTCCTTCCCGGTATCCCTGCCCGACGGGGAACCGACGGGTTTCGGACCGTATACACGCATACCTTTATCCACCATAGATGCTATTTTCCACAAGGCGTCGAACGTTATTTCCCCGTTACGGGAAAGTATCATCATTTTGTAGTCCGTGCCGTCCGGCAGCACGATGCGCGAACCGTCGGCCGACATCCGCTCGAGGAGGGCATCCGAAGTGAAGGCGTCGAAGTCGTACCCGCCCGGTATATCGGGAAGGCGGTGCGTCAAAATCTTCACGGGGGCGTTCTCACCGAGGTAGACGCAAAGGCCAATTGCGGGCTTTCCGACCCGCATAATGTAGGCACACCGAGCCTGATAGTCCCAGAACGGAGCGCTGTAATCCCACCATGTGTTATTCCTGTTTATGCAGTAATGTCTACCTCCGCCTGTATTGCCCGGCACCCGGTCGAGCCACGGCTGATAGGCCGAGGCGCATATCACGAATTCGTTGATGCCGTAAGCGTATGCGTAATCGGCAAGGGTTTTCAGGTCGGCCGGTGAATGGCTGTATTTGGCGTCGGTATATGCTTCGGCCGAGGCGATATGCTTACCGTAGAGGTGTGCCGACGAGGAGCTCTCTTTGATATCGTAATTGCCGTCGGGGTGGATGGGCCAGAATTCGCCCTGCGGTTTGGCCACCCTGCTCTTGGCCATAATGGGGTCGGCCACTATACAGAGGGCGTTGCCCGTAGCCTGAGCCGTGAGCACCAGACCGTTTTCCCGGCAAAGACGGTCCAGCGTCCCGTAGTAGTTGTCGGCAATCATATCCGCGATATTCCGCCTGACATCGTACAGGAAACCGTCCGAAGTTCCGATATCCCCCACCACGTAACCCATCATGGCGGGCAAAAAGAGCGTCGGGTCGTACCCCTGACGCCGGGAGAACTCTTCGATAAAGTCGTCCGTCCAGTTCTGCGACCCGGCCTCATGGCTGTCCATAGCCACCCCCGCCAGTTTGCCGCTCCCGCTCGCCCGGAGCGAATCGATTATCCTTCCCACATAATTCTGCCAATGGAACTCCGCCACGGCCACCGACATCTTGTCGCACTCGCGGCCCAGCAGGTTCTTCCGCCCGTGCTTTGTGGAGCCGCCCGTAAGCACACAGGCGAACCTCATAACAATCCAATCCCCTTCGGGCGCATCCCAACGCAGCAGACCGTTATCGTCCATCCGGTCCGTGATATTCAGAATCAGGGCCGGGTCCACAGCCTCTTCGCGGCTGTACTCCGGGGTACGGTCGGCTTCAATATACTCGGAATAGAACCCTGCCTTCTCCTCCCACTGGTCGGTTTTAGCCACGGAATTTAGTACCACACGGCCTATCTGCATCGGTAGCCGGTCCTCCTCCCACCAGTCGTTCAGGTTAAGCCGATAATATCGGCCGCGCGCTGCGGGAAAAGAGACGGTCTTCTGCCGCCAGCTCTCGTGGGCTCGGTATACGGGTTTCAGGTCGCATACCTTACGGTAGCTTACACCGTCTTCGGACACCTCAAGTTGCCCAAGGTCGGGAAGTATCCGGTAGCCCGTTCCGACGAAGGTATCCTGCGGCGGAGCGGGGACGTTGGTAGCGCTCGTCGTCGCCTTTCCCCTCGGTGCCACCTCGTAGGTTATACTTCGTGCTGTAAACACATCGTCGAACTCAAGGTCGATATAAACTGGTTTGCCGTCCCGCGGGACAGGTATGGTCGTCAGTACGTCCACGGTCGGGTCGAATATATTGCCGATATCAGGGCCGGACGGACGGGACGTCATCCTTACTGATTCCGTCAGGGAAGAACGGCCTCCGCCCGCCGGGGCGGGGAATGCCAGCACGGCAATATCCTTCGAAAATCCGTAACGGTTCGTCGGAACATCCAGTGTGATTTCCACCTGCTGGCCGCCACGGACCGTTGTCTCGGTCGCAGCGAGCCGTTTCATACTGTGCTCCTCGGTAATCCACTCACCGCCGGCCACGAAGCCGTTAGAAATATGAACCTCGAAATCCAGACCAAGCCGCTCCGCCTCCTCGGCGGAGAACCGCAGCATCTCCCACCACTCGGGCGAGAATCCGGGAAGTGCATTCTCGGCATTACCGTGCGACTGGTCATAGTAGACGACCCCACCGATACCCACCCGTTTGTAGGCCTCCAGATCAGCAGTGATACCCTCTTTAGTGGTTTCGGTCTCTCCGTGGAACCACCAGGTTTTGGTGCGGGCGCTGTCCTGCGGATTCTCGAACCCATGTAGTGCCTCGGACAGTTTGCCCGGCGGGCTATCCGTACCGCATGAAATTAATAATGAGGAAAAGAGCAGTGTCGCAATGAGTAGATCGGAAGGTCGCATCGTATCGGTCCGGGTTATGTTGATTTGTAAGCCGGAAGCGAAAAGTCCTCCGGCGGGTTATAAATATACAAAACTAAAACGGATTTAAACCCTGCCGAATGCTACGGGTTACCGGACGGTTTATAGATAGCTATTGAATAAAAAGTAAAACGGGACATTTTGTCCGATGTAATGACCACCGGTTAAAGTCAAAGAATAAAAACCTTTGCAGACTGTATCGGAAGGCTCTTTTTCCGGAAACTATTACAATTTGTTTAGCGCCCGCCGCACCGCCACCGGCGGGCCACTCATCTGCCTGGCTGACGCTTTTTTAATCGTTGTAAACATACAGATAGTTACCGGATTTTAAAAAAGGAGAAAAATTTGTTATATAATTATCACTTATTCTCCGCCGGGGGATAATACGACAGGGGTTTTGTGAAGAGGTCTGCGTTATTTATAATAATCTTATTCTGCGCGGTAACCAGTGCTTTCGGGCAGGTGACCAAAGTGCGCGGCAGGGTGAGCGATGCCCGGACGGGCGAACCGCTCGCTTTCGCCAGCGTGACCTTTCCGGGAACCTGGATAGGTACGACGACCGATACGGACGGGATTTTCAGTATAGAAACAAGGCAGCCTGTAACGGAAGTTACCGTTGTGATGCTCTCCTACGTGAGCCAGACCCAAAGCCTGACGGAGGGCGTATTCAACGAGATAGATTTTATGCTGGAACCGTCGGCTACCGCAATCGACGAGGTGGTGGTGAGACCGGGGGAGAACCCGGCCCACGCCATGCTCAAGAAAATTTCTGCCCATAAACCCCTCAACAATCCCGACTACCGGGAAACATACAGTTACGAGGCCTATACCAAGATGGAACTGAACCTCGCCAATATGAAGGAGGAGTTCCGCAATAAAAAGATGCAGAAGAATTTCGGTTTCGTGTTCGAGTATATGGATACCTCGGCCGTAACGGGGCGGAAATATCTTCCGGTAATGATATCCGAATCGGTGAGCGAAAACTATTACCGCCGGTCACCCCGGCTCAGGCGGGAAGTAATAAAGGGCTCGCGTATCTCGGGAGTCGAAAACGACTACACCTTTTCGCAGTTCACCGGCGGCCTGCATGTCAACGTAAACCTTTATGAGAATTATATCAATATTCTGGAGGTGAATTTTCCCGGTCCGCTGTGTGAACACGGGCTGATGTATTACGACTACTTTCTGGTGGACAGCCTCCACGTGGAGGGAAGGAAAAATTACCTTATCCGGTTCCATCCGAAAAATACCGCCACACCCGTTTTCGACGGGGAGATACATATAGATTCGCTGACCTGGGGGCTGCGGTACGCCAAAATGAGGATGCCTGCCGGTGTGAATGTCAACTGGATAAGCGAGCTTCTGATAGAGAACGAAAACCGGCTCGTGGGAGATTCCGTCTGGTTTCCCGTCCGGGATAATATTACCGCCGAATTTTCCGTCCGGATGCGGGAAAAGTCGGAGATGACGTCGTTTCTGGTGACCCGGCAGATAGATTACAGTAATGTGACGGTGGACCGGCCCCTGCCCGATGAGGTGCTGGGCTACTCGACAAACGTGGTCTATGCCCGGGACGTTATCAAGTCCGACGAGGAGTACTGGGAAAACGTCCGCCCGTGGGAACTGACCGAAAGGGAGAAAAATATTTACGTGATGGTGGAGGAGATAAAAGATGCGCCGCTTTACAAGAATATTGTCGATGTAATCAACACGGCGCTTTTCGGCTTCTACCAAACGGGGAAGGTGGAATGGGGACCCTATTACAAACTTTACAGTTTCAATAAGATGGAGGGCAACCGGTTCCAGTTGGGGGTCCGGACCACCACGGACATGAGCGAAAGGGTGAGGCTTTACGGCTACGCAGCCTACGGCACGAAGGACAGGGAGATGAAAGGGGGCGGTACCGCGGAATTTATGTTCTCGAACCTTCCCACATCTAAACTAACCCTATCGGCAAAGAGGGATGTAACCCATCTGGGGGCAAGCAGTAAGGCCTTCACTACCGGCAATATCATGGGTTCGCTCTTTTCGCGCCGCAACAACGACCGGCTTACACTGCTTAACCAATATGATGCGTCATACGAAAAGGAGTGGCGGGACGGATTGACAAACACCTTCGGGGTGGAGTACAGGAAGATATACGCGAACGATCTGGTCCGGTTCACCAGACCGACCGGGGAGTCTCTCCGAAGCATCTCGAACACGGAACTCCGGGCAGGTATGAGGCTCACATGGAACGAAGTGGTAGTAAGGCAACCGTTCGATAAATATATAGTACAGTCGCCACTTCCGGTAATCGACCTGCGGCTGGCGGGGGCGGCCTCCGGCCTGCCGAATAATGTCTATAACTATCTGCGGGCCGAGCTGGATGTGCGATACGATATCAATATACCGCCGCTGGGGAAAAGTAAACTGACGGTTTCCGGTGGGAATATATTCGGGAAAGTCCCCTATCCGCTGTTGAAGCTGCACGAGGGAAACGCCACCTATTTTTACGACCCACTGGCCTTTTCGTGTATGCATTTCTACGAGTTCGCCTCCGACCTTTGGGGCAGTCTTTTCTGGGAACACCACTTCGGGGGATTTTTCCTGGGGCGGGTACCCGTCCTCAAGAAACTCAAATGGCGTGAGGTCGTCACCGCAAAAGCCCTGTGGGGCCGCATATCGGACAGGAACAACTCTCCGGCCGACGGAGGCCGGGCGGATTTGCTTTTCCCCGAAGGGATGAGTTCGCTCCGCAAGCCGTACGTGGAGGCGGGAGTAGGTATCGAGAACATATTCAGGGTTTTCCGCATAGATGCCATTTGGCGCCTTACCCACCGGGACGTGAACGACGGCATGAAAGTGGATAACTTCGCCGTGAATTTCGCGTTCGCCCTGACCTTCTGAACCCTGTGTTTACGGCACGCCGGTGAATTCCGGACTTAAAGAAAAGACTACTGTTTCTTAATACTGGTAGTATAACTCGTAATTAAAAAGCCTCGTAATCGAATCGACTACGAGACTTTCCTGCGGTATGGACGGAAAAATGAACCTGAGCGCCACTGTCTGATTACCAATATTTTGTAAAGCCTGAAAAAGGTAGCCCCACGATTTGACCCACGGAGTTTCCGCACCGGTCTTCCACCTATTGCATTGTACCAATGAACTTTTATACATATTGTTAGCGGTTTCCAGCATTGTAGGGGTTGCTGTTGAAATAATGAAATTAACTCGCCTACGGGTTCGGTATATTAATTGAGGTATTTACAATAACAACTCCGGATAAATATATGCCGCATACCGAACATCATTATACCAACCGTACGAACTGGCTTCGGGCAGCAGTTTTGGGGGCCAATGACGGCATACTCTCCACAACCAGTATCGTAATTGGTGTTGCAGCCGCTAACTCCGACCGTAATGCGGTCGTATTGGCGGCGCTGGCCGGGCTTGTGGCCGGTGCCTGCTCGATGGCGGCCGGGGAGTATGTTTCGGTAAGTTCACAGACCGATGTGGAAACGGCCGACCTCGCCCGAGAGAAAGACGAAATAGACCGTCACTACGATGAAGAACTGGAGGAACTGGCCCGGATATACGAAAGCCGGGGGCTGGATAAAGCCCTCGCTATGCAGGTGGCTACCGAACTGATGAACCACAATGCGCTCGAAGCCCATGCCCGTGACGAACTCGGCATAAACAATATGACAAAGCCACATCCGTTGCAGGCTGCCCTCGCCTCGGCGGCATCCTTTATATCGGGAGGATTGTTGCCGTTTCTGGTCGCGGTATTCGCTCCGCTCGCACACATAGTCTGGTGGGAGTATGTATCGGCAACGATATTTCTGGCCGTCTCCGGCGCCGTGGCCGCAAAGATGGGCGGCTCCCATATCGGAAAATCCATTCTGCGTATCTGTTTTTGGGGAACCATCGCAATGGCGAGCACCGCACTTATCGGCCATATCTTCGGCACTACCCTCGCATAATGATTCTCTTAGGATTGCCCCGCTAAAAGGCGGGCGGAGAGTGGTATAAATTTCGGAAGCTCTCCGCCCTGGTGTGTGAAACGTAAGGGGTATGATATGGACGTTTCACAGCAACGTGGAACTAAAAAATATTTAAGAAATCTGCTGGTCGAACCTTTCTCCGAAGGTTCCGGTTATGTATATAAGGAACGGGAGGACGATGACGGAAAATGCGCCGGATAGCTGGTCTGCAAGGGGAATTAACCGCCCGTTACCTCCCGTTTATCATTGAATTTCAAAAAAATTATTATCTTGTATTATAAAACGTTGGCTATGCGTATTTACATCAAACACATGGTTAGCCATCGGTGTATTCTGGTAGTTAAATACAATCTCGAACAGATAGGTATAGAGTTCTCGCATGTTCATTTAGGCTTTATCGAAAGCGTCAATCGGGTAACAAAGAGCAAGTTGGAACTTCTCAGGGACAGGCTTGCATTCAGCGGCCTAATCGTGATAGACGATGAAGACGAGATATTGGTGGAGAGAGTGAAAATATCCGTCAGGCATTATGTACACCACAATGGGAAGTGTCGGAGAACGAAACTCTCGGAGTTCTTAAAGAAATCATTAGAGATAAATTATAGTTTGTTGTCACGGTTATTTTCCCGCTCGGAAGGAATAACCATAGAACAGTTTTATATACTTCACCGAATAGAGAAAGTCAAAGAACTGTTGGTTTATGGCGAATCCCTTTCCGAGATAGCCTACCGGTTAAATTACAGCAGCGTGGCTTACCTTTGCAGTCAATTTAAAAAAGTTACGGGAATGACACCCTCGAAATTCAAATCGAGCAACGGCCGGATGAGAAAGACGCTGGAGACTCTTTAGATTGGCCACACAAATATTACTCCTGTTCTTAGTGAAGAAAGGGTGGATGTTTTCATATTAAGATAATGTATAAGGGGGTTATTCTCTTTTTGTTACTATGACAAATTTCGGATAACAAAATAAGAAACCCGTTATGGAATTTCAAAAAAATGTTATAAAATTCAGTCGGATGAAGCAGCCTCGTTAAAACAAAATTATTTTTCCGGTAAATGTCCTGAACAGCAATCAATACACTACCGGCCTGTCGTTTTCAGCGTACTGCTGGTTAGGAATTTACGATAACTATGGTAGCTGCTGAAACCGAGGGAGTATGCCGGCCGGTGGATATCATGGCGGGCAGATGCCGATGCGAACTGCGGGTTAAGGTAGGGTTTTGTGGTGCATATATAACAGGACAAACGCACAATTCGTTGCGAAACGGATCAGAGACAGGGTGAGGTTCTAAAACTAAAAATTCGAGTCCATTTTTGTTTTACGCAAAATGCTATGTATCAATACCTAGGCATCTAATTTGTGGAACCCAGCGGGAAAATAAAAGCAAAAAAGACATTGTGTCCGTTCTTCAGGGAGACAGCCGTAAGTTTAATTTACCGTAATTTTAGTATAAGAGATTTGTAAAGAGACAAAAAGCTACATTGCCGGGCTATAACCGGACGGACACGCCCACATAATCCAACACAATTAGAACGGAGCATAATCCGTATATAAGTCCCCAACCGACGTATATTAACTTGGCTTGTGTCGGATGTTCTTTGCGGTTCCGATATGCTACAAAGAACGGCATCGCAGGCAGGCAAAAAATCAGAAATAGGAAATAAGGCAGTTTAAAAGCTAAACGAACCCCGGCGACCGCAATATAATATAGTCCCGCCAAAAGTAACCACGTTGTTATTATCGTTCCAACCATTACGGCAATTTACGAATAATTGTCGCACTTCTAAACACTATAAAAGACTTTTTGATTTTAAAAACGGAAATAGTGACGGAAACAAAAAAGCCTAACTTATTGAAAGCCAGGCTTAATTTGCGGTATGGACGAGACAGATAGGCTAGCGCCTAATGTGCTGTCCGCCATATATTATAAACCATTGAAAATCCATGTACCCTTCTCGTTCACCGATTGAGGTATATCATTGATTTTCATTGTTTTGTGATTTTTGAAAAGAACGATGGATGTCAGGTGCAAAGATAGGGAATTTACTTAAATTTCGGCTTGGAAATATGGATGTTCTACTTCCTGTAGATAGAGAAATAGGTGCTACAATTCCTGCTCCGAGCCGTAAATACCGTTGCCAGAGCTAACTTTCTACGATTTGTGATAACCCTGTTAAATGCTATTGCTACTTTCTTTTTGAAGCCCGTTTTTTGACTGTAAGTTTAGCATCCTGTAGTTTGCGACCTAATACGTCGTCTTCCGCTATCCTCCAGGTCTTTTTCCAAACCGAATACAAAAAGCACTTTCATATATGTACCTATAGCCACTCCGGCATTACCCGATTCGGCTTTGTGTAAAGTTGAACGACCTATACCAGCTCTTTCGGCTACCTGCTCTGCGGAGAGATCACGTCTCAAACGCGCCAACTTCAAATTCTCTCCTAAATGATCGAGGATTATTTTTTGGGATGGAAGTAGTATTGTTTTCGGTTTACCCATAATTTATTCTATTTCATACAAAATGAACTTTTTTGTTTGCATATACAAACATTATATAAAATTAACCAAAATGTTTTTCTACATTTATAAAGTCGGTTATGGGTATATTCTCAGTCGGCAGTTCTTTTTTGAATCAATAATTACACACGATCCATTCTTCCTGAATACGTTGTTTATCCTTAAACTTTGAAACATTAATGACCCGTTCTATTTTATTAATTATCCAGCCATGTTTCTTAGAGTATTTCCGGATATTCTTATCAGGAAACATCATTAACATAAATTTCCCTTCTATGGTGGCCATCAACTCAAGAAGTTCTATTAGATCAGCTTCTTTAAAAAGTCCGTCATAGTGCCCCATATTAGTATTTATATAGGGAGGGGCAAGAAAATGAAATGTTTTCTCGGTGTCGTATCTTTTGATAACCTTAAAAGCATTGATCGTTCTCAATATTACATTTCTCCAGCAGTTCTTTCATGTCTTCAGAGAAATGATTTTTTCCATTTATAACCTTACGTGTAACGCTGTCATTATCTGTTTTGCAATAACCATAAGAACCGTTAAGTTTGCAGGCAAAACCCATTTTGCTCAATACCCAAACCGCCCAGGCCCGTTTAACATTGGAGAATAAACCGGGGTTGGTATAAACGAATTCCGCCATTCGATATTGCTCCCGGCTGTGGAGCGTTTTCATGATCTCGATATTGAGCTCTACAAAATCTGTAACGACAGTCCGGTAAAAATTCGTAAGCTCTCTGTTAATATCATTGATAACGTTAATTTTTGCCGGTTCTTTTGCAAAAAGTAATGCCGCTCCGCCAGCAAACGGCTCGTTGTAAAGTTCGTGATCGGGAACCAGCGGTAAAATATGTTTCAGGCTTCTCTGCTGTCCACCGTAATAAGAAATAGGAGTTTTCATTAAGTATGTATATGTTTAACAGTATTTTGTAATTCCCGCAAACATACTGTCAACTCAAACGGAACCAATTATACCTTTTCATACAAATAAAAACTTCTATATAGTGAATGTTAATGAGTTGGATTATCTTTGAAAGCTTATAAGTAACTACTAACCTTTATGATAATTAGTGCCAGCCGCCGCACGGATATACCTGCCTTTCATTCTCAGTGGTTTATAAACCGTATCCAAGAAGGATTTGTAATCGTCAATACTCACCAGAATTGTGGCAAACTTTACCGTGTCCCTGTCGACAGATGTAGTCGATTGTATCGTATTCCGAACAAAGAATCCTGCTCCTATGTTGGATAAGCTCCATTTTCTGGAAGACTATAATTACTTCTTTAATCTTACGATGAACCCTCATGGCAGGGAAATGGAGAGTAACGTACCGAGATTACAGGACAGGGTAGCGGTTTTTAAGGAGCTGTCGGATAAAATCGGTTCATTGAGAATGGTTTGGCGTTATGATCCGGTAATGCTAACTCCAAAATATGATATTGATTTCCATAAACGAGCATTTACATACTTATGCCGTGAATTGCAGCATAAAGCCTATAAGTGTATGATCGGTTTTATTATCCACCATCCATTTGTGGCGAAGCGGATAGATTCACTATCTGTCTCAAAAAGGGACTTTGATGACATGAGGGTAATTGGGGAAATGTTCGGTAAGGTTGCGCGGGAGTTCGGCCTGCAACTAGAAACTTGCGCTACGGAATTCGATCTTGACGAATTCGGGATAACTCATGGAGCTTGCGTAGAGCGTGACCAGATAGAGCAGATTTGTGGATACAGTTTTAGCAAAGTAAGAGAGAAATATCTTCGACCGCATTGCAATTGTATGGAATCAGTCGACATCGGCCATTATTCAACATGCGGCAACGGATGTTTGTATTGCTATGCCACGACACATACGCCCCCTTCATCCCCATCACTCGATCCAAGATTCGGGCAGTCAGCACTAGATAAAACCGAAATTGTAGATTTGATATCGGAATCGCATCGAAGTTTACAGGCAAAATTGTTTTCAAGGGATTTATCATCTATGCGAATATGGCTTAATTCACTGGTCGTTGATCCTTTAATTGATCGGGCAAGGCAGGTGGGCTACAGACTAATCCCCTGTCCGTTACATATTTATAAACCTTTGAAAATCTTTGTACCCTTCTCGTTTACCTATTGAGACAATTGATTGATTTTTCAGTGTTTTGTGATTCTCGCAAAGAACTATGGATGTCAGGGCAAAGGTAGAGAATTTATTAATTATATTTATAACCAGAAATATTCGATCTAAAGAAAATATGTCTTCTGGCTGTTGTGACCTGTTTACTCAATCCTACATTCTAACATATGTCGATGGCGCTATAATCAACAAAGCTTTAAACTTTTGTTGTCTTTTACGTATTTTCCTCCTACTGTGTATTCAGGAATATCCAGTTCTTCAGCCATCATAGAAGTTGCCATTATTATCTGGAAATACTTGTGCTTAAATGTTTGAGAGTTTGCTAATCGGACAATATTTCTTTGGAAATTTTTGCTCCTTGCTTCCACCATACCTTGTCCTCAATGTTATCACACAAAATAAATTTGGGGTATCGGAAATAATCCAATTCTAAAGAAGCAAAAAATATAGCAAAACGAACGCAATTTTCAGCAGTACCATGGAACTTGCTGAAAATCTATTACGTCCATCTAGAAAGAATAGGTTCTTTCCAAAATCTAAATTTATTGTTTGTCCGTTCTGAAACTTTATTTCATATGCACCATCTCCTTTTAATAAATCGAGGGCATAATACTGTATCCTTGAGAAGGCGGTAATGCTTTAATTCTTTTGTAGATTCGCTAAACGTTCCGTCTCATCTTTTAAACTATCAATTTGGGCTTTTAAAGAGAGCATCTTGTTCTTATAATCTTCATAAGAAATGATTAATTGAATTTGTTTCTCCAAGAATTCTATTTCAGCGTTTAATTTCCCTTTCTGCTCAAGGAGAGCATCCAATTTATTTTCAGTACTAGTCCTTGATTGATTTAGATAAACATCATAATCGGCCTGAGATTTTATTCGGATGAGATTCTCTCTAAGTTTTCTAATGTCACTTTTAACATCATTCTTCTTTACGGATTCCGATACAGTTTCAGGGGTTTTCAAGGCATTCAAAATATGCTTTAGTTGGTCTTGTTTCTCAACTATTTCAGCTTGTAGCTTCTTCTTGTTAAACTCAAAAGGAGAATTTTCGAAAACTTCTTCAATTGCACCTATTTGTTTTTTTATTTCCGCAAACTCCTTTTCTTTTTGTTTCAAAAGCATTTGTTGTCGCAAAAGATCATCATCATATGTGCCGAGTAATAAGTTTCCTATAGCAATTCGAATTAGAGGTGAGTCGAATCTTCATTTCTCATTAAGCTGTCCAAAGCGCTCAATTGATCAATATAAATAAGTCTCAAAATCTGATTTTCAGTTATGGATTCCTGATATTCAGTGGAAACCTCTGGAAACCACAAAGCTTTAAAAATAATTTGGCTAAAACTTTCTGCATTTGGTGACTTTTTATAGGGATAAATTTGCCAGCCTTCATAATTAGTTTTTAAAGCATCACCTAACGGTCCATAAAAATATAGACATAGGCCTCATTTGTTCTGCTTCAGTCTCTCTCTTAAATGTTAAGATTGCACCGTTTAGTTCTACTTCTGCATATACATAATTACATGGCCGCTTCAGGTAACCAGCTAATAAATTCACCTCCTAATAAAATATAAAATTTGAAATTGTAGATTTTCCCGAACTATCTCCTCTAATAATGTTCACACCCTCGTGGAATACCTCCGAGTAAACAACATCGCTCCCTTTTGTTACTAGCAGCCTATTTAGTTTCAAAAAACTCATAGCGATATTCCAGTAGTTTGGTTCTCTTTTTAAGTTCACCAAGAGAGATATTTTCAAAAAAGTCAACGACTAGTCCCATATATTTTTTTCTTCATCATTAAGATCCATTAACAGATTGTTGGGTATTTCTTTATCTGTCAGGCTAATTATATCGTTAAAGAATAAATTTTTCTCAATAAATCCAAAAAATGCCAATGCGCGATAAGCAGTTTCTTGAACACTTTCTAACTGAATGAAAGTATTTCTTGTGTCGAAGACTTTGTCTCGGGCAGCCTGATATTGTGTGGAATTTTTACCCGCAGTTTGTTCTAATAATATTAGGAGTACAATCTTACTATAACTAACTGATAATAAGCTGATATTAAATTCCAAACATGTAGGTAAACTACATACAAAACACCAAAAAGTTCCTATTTTAGCCTCTTTTGACGATGCCATATTTACATAGTATCGCAGTGTAAATCACAGCGTTATAATTGAGTGCAAAGACCTACCGATGATGTGTAAAGACCCGAAAAATGGGACTACATATCGGCTTACATGCACCGGAAAAACAAACGATTTTTAAGTACTTTTTAAACTTTTACATAGCACGGGGCCTACGCCCAGAAACAGAAGAGGACAATGGGCGGTGTGCCTGATTTTAGATATTTGATTCATTTTTGCTCGAACCTCTTCAGGATTCGTGATGGCATAATAATGTTTATATATCGTTGCGGGAGATTGCCAGTTGGCTCTGCCACCTGCGTTGGCGTATAGCCATGATCCAGCATTCTGGATATGAAACTGCTCCTGGCCGCTCCCCAAGTGATTTTCGGAATTCCTAATTCGGCACATACTTTCTCTAGGGTTTTATTCAAACTAAGGTTCATCCATTTAGCTCTTCGCAACATACTGGAAAGTGTTTTTTCTTTTTTGAATACAGGAAAAACATAATTGAATTGCCCCTGATTCTTATATTTTTCAATAATCTTAATGGCTTTATCCGTAAGAATCACGCGCGCACGGTTGGGATATTTGATCCTTTCAAAGTTTACTGTACTGCCTTCGATTCAGGACTGCTCTATATAACATATATCGATACCACACATCCCACCTGCATAATAACTGAAAAGAAAAAGATCGATGTAAAGCCTTTCCCTTTTGAGGAACACGCTTTTATCCATCTGTTCGATTCGCATAATCGTCTCATGTGGTACAGCTTTAGAAAATGTGCGGGAAGTTTTCATGTATTCCGTAACGACATCGAACACTGAGAGGTTTACATTATATACACCTAATTCTTTAGCCCGGACAAAAGTTTGACGGAGATGACGTAGCTTTGCATTTACATTCCCAAAGTTTCCGTTGAGGGCGCAGCGTTTCGATTCGCAATACAGATAATCAAGAATAAACTTACGGTCGATATCCTTAAATCGAAATCTGGAGAATTCCTTGCGGTACTTATGAATGGTGAATCTTTCAAAGGAATGCTTGAAATCAGAAATGATCTGTGCCGATGTCTCACCTGTAAAAACTTTGCCGTTCCTTATGCTTGCGAGAAGCGTTTTCTTCGATCAGTAGATCGAATACTTGCGACACCGTTGCATTCCTGCTTACTGCATCCTTGTCTCTATCGAAATGACGAGCAACTCTACAGGACTCCAATCTTTGCCGGAATATTCCCATTGTTCAGCCAGTTTTAGATATTTGATCCGCTGTTTTTGGATAAGTTTATTTTTAGAGTTGTTGTCGGCTGAGGAAGGTTCGAAAAATCGGGTCTTCTTGTTCTACTCTGAATAGGAACCGGTGAGTAACAGATGTCGGCTTGCTCTGTTATAGCCGGTCCGATGTATTACTAAATCCAGATTTATCCGCATCCCGCGGATCGCGCTTACTTACTGAATACATAAAAAATCCCCTTTAAGTGAAAATTAACTTAAAGAGGGAAATATGTCAATTTCACAATCAGCTTCTCGATTGCTTTCTCAAACCTAATACCGCTGACTTTGTATTCTGTGTAACACCATCTTTACTCCATTCTTCCCAAAAACGAATCGTTGCACTTTGAGGTTTCAATTTTGGCTCATCAATAAATATTCTGGTTGGCAATAAACATGCATCTCCGACAACTAATGCTTCTCCAACATCTAATACAGGCAAAACATCTGTCAACCCAATCAGGTTGTCTGGCAGCAATCTTTTTATAACTCCCTGATCTTCTGCATTGGACAGTCGTAATGAAATGAAGTTATTGCATTGACTTAACACCGTCCGGTTTACTTCCGAAGGACGTTGACTAATAACAACTAAGCTGACCCCATATTTTCGCCCTTCCTTGGCTATCCTCTCGAAGTTTTTGAGTCCGAGTTCAGATGCCGAATCTTGATTTATCCTTTCGGGGATATATAGATGTGCTTCATCGCAAAGTAATGCAATAGGATGCCGGTTACAGACTTCTGCCCATTGTTGAACAGAGAAAATAAGCCTCCCGACCAAGCTAATTATTAAAGGCAATATATCAGATGGGACTTCGGAAAAATCAATAATTTTTATGCCCGCATTTCTCTCATTATTTTTCGAACCATTCATTAATCGACAGCATAATTTGTTCAGCCATTCAATGTCCAATTCTTCTTCTGTAACTTCGAACATGAATCCCATGCGCTTGTCTTGCTGCTTGGATTCTAATCGTTGAATAAAGCGGGTTAGTTTTCCGTTAAATGGACCTTGCTTCTCACCCCTCGTTCCAGACACCATCTCAGTATCTAAATTTTTGAGATAATCTAATACATTGTCCAATTTATATGGCACAGGACTATCGATGGTTATATGACCTTTTAAGGAATCGAGCTTATTATCTTCTAAGAATTTTTCTTTTTCTGCAAAAACAGCTTTTGAGAAAATCATGGCCTGATTAGGAGCATTGCTATCGCTTCTGTCTAACAGCATAGCAAGCATCTCCTCATAGGTCAATAACCAATAAGGAAGTATTATAATATTATTATCGAGCGATCCGCTCTTTCCTAAATCAGACGGATTGGCCACTCTTAAATGCTGTATCCCGTCTGCCTTAAAATCTTTTCCTGAATATTCTCCATGAATATCGAAAAGTAAGCAGTTTGCCATTGGAAGTTCCGCTATTTGCTCCATGAGCTTTGCAACACACCATGATTTTCCTGAGCCAGTACTACCTACGATAACAGCATGTCTTTGAAACAACTTATTGCCATCTAAAAAAGCTTCTGCCTTTTCGTCTATAGAATACCGCCCTAAAGACAATGGAACTTTATAACTTTCTACTGAAGAAATGGTCTTCATGAACTTCGTTAGATTTTCTCCATTCAATGGAAAGCACTCAGCATCTATTTCAGGAACAGTATCCAAAGTCCTCTTAAAAACATTCTTTACGGAACCATGCTTATCAAGAAGTGTTCCTATGAGATTTACCTTGATCGTATTTTCTGTCAACAAGAAAAGCATTGGAGATAAGTTGTCCTCGCCAGAGCTATCATCTTCCAAGGCTTTCCGCGTAATCTTATTAACTATTCCTATTAAGTGCTGACCGGCCTTAGAACTTTTAACAGCGATCAAGTGATTGACCTGCATCTTCTTAAGTATTTCAACATCAGACACTTTCACTATAATTGTGGACGTATCCACACTGAAAACCGACCCTATCTTATCTGTGCTCGAATCAAACGAAAAAATACTCATCTCAAAATTATTTAATAAAGTTAATCAGTTTGGAAATATCCCAAAGGCTCAATTTTTCTATTACTTGGTCCCCAAATTCAGAAGAATATACTTGAGTGCTATCATCCTCATGCGCCTCGAATAATATGTAATGTTGACATCCATTATCAATTATAGCTTGCTTAGCTTTATCGGTAATCTTCTTTGCCAAGACTATGATCGGTTTCCCTGCTTTTATACCATCTATTAATAGTGGTTGTACGTGTTCGTCATTAAAGCCATAGCCGATACATAAATATGCATTAGATTTTTTTATCTCAGAATCAGATTTGTTTAATATGGTCCGATATGGCACTTTATGTGTTTCTGCATACTTACTTAAACCAGGCGTGACTATCGACGGTATATATCCTGAAGGTATGACATTTCTTAGCGGTAATTGAACACTTAAACCATCCATAGTTCTAAACCAGTCCAGAGAGCCGTGTACTTTCCATACTTTCACGCGACCAGCATAACCTGATCCATTATTTGTTTCCGTCTCAATTGAAAAACGTCCAAAATAATTCTGAGCATAACCATTACAAATAAGTGCATTTGCAAAACTTGAAGCGTATTCAACCAATCGGTCGTAATTGGTTGTTACGATAGAGATCTGTTTTTTCGTTGTACTTATCAAATGAGCAATTAACTCTGATAATGGAAATTGTCCACCTTGTAGAAGGAGGTCCTCATATGCTTTTAGGTCCGCTTTGTTTATACATTTCCATGTGTATTCAATAATCGCATTAAGAACATTCTCGTTTAAAGTTAAGTTAGACAAGGCCGCTTCTAAATCATTCGTAGTATCAAGATTGGATTTGAATTTCTCGAATTGCTCGATTTCCTCCTTTCCCGCTAACTTTATATTTTGTTTTAGATATTCACCCAATGTAAACATAGAAGGTATGCCATAAGGAACAGAAGATCCACTTCCTAATATGATTAACGGAAGACCATTAACAATGGACTGTATCCTTCTTAATAATTCTTCAGATATAGTAGTGCTACACATATGAAATCAAGATAAATATTGTCCCCAAAGTTAGGATAAAAACTAATATTAGTTAACACTATTAAAATATCTGAATATCATGAAAATACACCATTTGGTAGATATGGAAGACTTTTTAGAACACTAAAGCATAAGAGAATTTGAAATAATCACTTGTAGTTATAAGATATGTTGCTCTAGATTTCTGGAATATAGCTAATTACAT
>JAJBVT010000057.1 GCA_020859685.1 Rikenellaceae bacterium | reverse complement strand
CCGGTCAAAAATACACCCCTTTACAGACTATACAAACTTTTATAAACCTAAAAAACCCAATAATTCGGCAGGCCCATTACGATATACGAAAAAAGCCCCGCCGGGTGGCGGGGCAGCCTTTTAATTAACCGGTCAAAAGCGTGCCCGGCAACAACCGGGTCACTTGTGCGACCGCTCCTTATATTTCTCTATCTGGCGTTTGAGGGCGGCGACACCGTCGTCCACCGACTCTTCGAAACTTTTACTGCGGGCATCGGCGACCAGTTCATCTCCCGGCACCTCGAGCTTGAGGGTTACCACCTTGTTTCCCCGTTCGTGGTCCTTGTTGAGTTTCATAATTACTTCGGCGCTGATGGCGTCTTCGGCGAACCGTTCCAGCTTACTCACCTTGGCGGTAACGAAGTCGATAAGTTTTTTGTCCGCGTCGAATTTAACTGACTGGATCTGTACGTTCATAATCAATCCTCCTGTCGTTTAATATAGTGATGGCGTCCTGCCCTTCCGGACCCGGACACCGTAATTATTCGTCCTCCTCTTTCCCTGCCCCGCGGGGATGGGATGCGGTGTAAACCTCCTTCAGCCGGGCGATACTGTTATGGGTATAGACCTGTGTCGCGGCGAGCGAAGCATGACCGAGCAGCTCCTGAATATGCCTAAGGTCGGCCCCCTCATTGAGAAGGTGAGTGGCAAAGGTATGCCTAAGTACGTGCGGGCTTTTTTTACCCTGCACCCCGGCCGCTTCCAGAATACCCTTCACGGCATGATATATATCCACCGCACTCATCTGGCCTCCTTCCACCGTTAAAAATAGGCATTTATCGTTTGAAAAACAAACCGGGTCGCCATTATATTTAACGATGAATTCCCGCAGTTTATTGCGGGTGTACCCGACCACGGGTACTTCCCTCTCCTTACCGCCCTTACCCGACACCCGGACCCGGGCAAAACCGGCCGCGAAGTCCCCAGGCTTTATATTCCTGAGTTCCGCAAGCCTTATGCCGGTGGAGTAGAAAAACAGGGTAATGAGTGCATTCCTGTCATGAATATACCCTCCCGTATCATCGCCGTCGGCCGCATCCACGGCCCCACGGCTGAAAAGTTTCTCCGACACCGACTCGGGGATGTATGAAGGCAACTTTTTAGGCGTGCGCAAAGAATTTATCCTGAGCATGGGGTCTTTCTCCACGACAGACCTCGACCGCAAGTATTTGAAAAACGAGCGCAGGGCACTTACCATCCGGTTGACACTCGAGGGCGACAAACCCCTCCGCGAAAGGCCGGTTATCCAATCCCGGATATCTTCCGGAGTAACCGCAGCGGGGTCGAAACTGTCCGCTGCCCCGTCGAGCGAAGCGATAAAATCGGAGATATCCCTGTGGTAGTTAGATACGGTATGTTCCGAGTAGCGCCTTTCGGCCTGGAGATAACCGAGAAAATTCTCCATATATTCCGAACTGACCGTCACCATCGTGGATACTTTTATACAAAGGTAACCATTTTACCGGGCATCAATGCCTACAACTTTACCACAGCGTATACAAAAGCAAAGAGCCATCCCCGGCGGGGATGGCTCATACAACGTTGGCGCGGTTTTACCGCCGGCAGGCTATTCCTCTTCACGGCGCATTCCCTCCACGTAGATGGCGTGGAGTTTCTGCTCACGGTTTTTAACCGACGGTTTTGTGAAATATTGGCGGCGGCGGAGTTCTTTAAGCACACCTGTACGCTCGTACTTGCGTTTGAATTTCTTGAGGGCCCTCTCGATATTTTCGCCCTCTTTGATTGGCATTATAATCATAACTGTCTGTTTTTATTTCTTTATTTATTCGTTCAAAGGCAGGAACATAATATAAGGAGCCATTTTCACGGCCGTCCTTTCGTCCCATATTTTATCTTCTGTAAGTTCGCCGGTATTACTCCAACCTCCTTTCAATTGCCTTGCACTCAGAATTTTCCGCACTGCCCGGGTATCCACGTAAGGATGTGCTTCCAGCCTATGGGCCAATTCTTTGTGGGGTGCAAAGTTAATATCAATTTTCGAAATTTTGCAACTATCCACCGTAATTTGTCCCCTTATACGCTCGTAATTGGCCTCGGTCATACCCTCTATTTCGGCCAATTGTGCGGCCGAGGCAAAACCGCCGAGACGAGTGCGGTAATTCAAAATCCGCACCACGAGTACCTCCCCGATACCGCTCACCGCACGCAGAGCCGCAGAATCTGCGCTGTTAATTTCCACCGGGAACCTTGCCGACACGGCTTCCGTGAGCGATTCACCGGCCACTCCATCGGTCGGCTCACCGGGTGGATGGTCCGCAATTCCGAAGTCATCAATAATTATAAACGGTTCGAGTGTAGCGAAAGCCTCGTCGCTCACGGCATAGCAGCGGGCGAACTGTCCGGCAGAATGGAAGCCGCCCAGCGAGGTGCGGTAATTTATTATAGCCCGGGCTTGTGCCCGCGTAAAGCCCAGCGCCATAAAAGCGGCCTCGTCCATCTTATTCGGGTCGAACGGCCGGGCAGGTCTTATTATTTCCATCGGGGATGGCTTACTTTCACCTTTTCATACCGGAGCGCCACCGGGCGGTACGGCACCGCCCGTCGTCCGGACAAGGAATTCGTCTCCTATAACTATATAAGGTTCTACCTCCCGGTATTTTTCCAGCGTCACGCCGTAGCACATAGCAAGGTCTTCGGGAACCGAGAAGCGTTTACCGGCACTGCGGTATTTGACGATGGAGGCCGCAACTCGCAATTCGAAGCCGAGTGCGCAAAACTCCTCGAGCGTGGCCGTATTCGGGTCGAAAAAGAAGAGACCGTCTCCGGCCTCGGGCCGGGCTGTCGTATCACCTGCGGCTATAATATGGTCCGCCGTTTGCTGCAACTGCCTGTCCGGCCTGCTCCGGTTCGCACCGTATATAAATATCGCCACCACACCGAGCAGCGGCAACAGGGCAAGAATCCCGTACCGCTCGCCCCTGCTGTGCGGAAGCATCCAAACGAGTACTTTGAAGCCTTTTTTCACCATATTGCCAACCGGTTCAATAGCTGCCAAATATAATAAAAAGACCTAAATATAACATATTTCACCAATGCCCCTTTATTCATTATCCCATTCAAAGAAACCGGTAGTGACAATACGGTCCTAATATTAACCGGCCTTTGTATACTTTATATAAATTGGATTAATTTCGCATGATGAGCACGAAATCTCTAAATAAACCGATATGAACAATTTTGTATTTCAGAACCCTGTAAAGCTGGTTTTCGGCAAGGGTCAGATAGCGAAGCTCACGGAACTGATACCCGCGGGGAAGAAAATAATGGTAACCTTCGGTGGCGGAAGCGTTAAGGCGAACGGTATTTATGATCAGGTGTGCCGGGCGCTGGAAGGGAAGGACTATATCGAATTTTGGGGTATTGAACCAAACCCCACGGTCGAAACCCTTCGTAAAGCCATCGCCACCGGTAAGGAGCAGGGCGTGGACTTCCTGCTGGCCGTAGGCGGCGGTTCGGTACTGGACGGCACAAAACTCATCGCCTCCGGTATGGTCTACGACGGTGATGCGTGGGATATCGTTCGGAAAGGCCGGGCCGAGGCTGCGATACCATATGCCTCGGTCATGACACTACCCGCTACCGGTTCGGAAATGAACAGCGGGGCGGTTATTTCCCGTACCGAGACCAAAGAAAAATTCGCATTCTACACCTCCTTCCCCGAGTTCTCGATACTCGACCCGGAGGCGACCTACTCTCTGCCTGCCAATCAGGTTGCATACGCCCTGTCGGATATATACGTCCATGTTATGGAGCAGTATATGACCACGCCCGGCCAGTCGCGCGCTATGGACCGCTGGGCCGAAGGGCTTTTACAAACCGTGATAGAAATAGCTCCTAAGATAAAGGAAAACCAACACGACTATGACGTGATGGCCGATTTCATGCTCACCGCCACACTCGCACTGAACGGTTTTATCGCGATGGGTGTCTCCCAGGACTGGGCAACCCATATGATTGGCCATGAAATCACCGCCCTTCACGGTACGACCCACGGGGCTTCACTGGCAATTGTGCTTCCGGGCACCCTCCGCACCCTGCGCGGGCAGAAACGGGGCAAACTGCTTCAGTACGGCCAGCGGGTATTCGGTATTACGGATGGCAGCGAGGACGAACGTATCGACAAGGCTATAGCCTGCACCGAGGAGTTTTTCCGTTCGCTGGGCCTCAGTACCCGTCTGCCGGAAGAGGGTATCGGCGAAGATATAATAGAAGAGATTCGCCGCAGGTTCAACACCGCGGGTGTCACCCACGGCGAAGCCCGGAATGTAACCGGCGACGTTGCGGCGGAGATTCTGCGCAACTGCATGTGATATTTGATTGAAGGAAACCTGTTTCGGAAGACCCGAAACCAAAATGGATGGGGACCGGTAGACCGGGACTATCTTTTCCAAAAGCCCCGCACTTGTAATTAAGTGCGGGGCTTTTGGAAACTGTAGTAGGTGAAAAGATTTCCGGCTATTCCGCCTGCCCGGCGTTCCCTCCGGTCAGCTCGAGCGCCAGCTCGGGCTGGTCGGTAGTTAGGAAGTCAACGCCGTAGGATATAAGTTCCCGCATATCCGCCTCGTCGTTGACGGTCCAGATATTGGTTGTTATACCGGCCGCCCGGGCATCCCCGAACAGAGCCGGATTGTTACGTGCTATTTTAATGTTATAGTCCAGCCCCGCAATGCCGTCGGCCCGAAGTTCTTCCGGGGTCGTATCCCCGTTAAGGTACACGACCGTGGCCGACGGGTCGCGCGCCACGATTTCCTTGCAGATATGGTAGCTGAAGGCGATATACTCTACCTGCTCCCGGAGACCGAGCTCCTCCACGGTATCCATTACCACGGCAACCGACCGGGTTTCATGGGCTGGGTCCGGGGCAGATTTGATTTCGATAACGAGTTTAAAGTCGGGGTATTTCGCCCCTTCTTCGAGATAGCTCCGGAGGGTCGGGATGGTTTCGCCGTTAGCAAGCCGGTGGTCGGTAAAAGTTTCATAACTATTCTTCCATATCGCAACGCCGTCGATATCGTCGTCATGGTTGATTAAAGCCACACCGTCCGATGTGAGGTGCACGTCGAACTCAGTACCGTAGCACCCGATTTCCGCTGCTTTGCGGAGAGAGGCCAGCGAGTTCTGGGCGGAACCTTCCGCCTTCCAGTAACCTCTATGGGCTATCACTTTCGTTTGGTGTACCGCCGGGGAGCCGTCTCCGCACGCCACCAGCATTACCGCAGCCACTAACATTACAACCGGTATAATTGACCTTTTCATAGTTCTTTCTCGGATTATTTGCCGCAAAGATGGTTATGGCAACGGCACAATCCGGCACACCGCGCGTTATTTTTATCTTAAATTTTTACGCCTTAAGGATACGGTTACCTTCTCTTCTTCATTTTGGGTACCCCGCCCCCGGCCACGGCCTTCATCATCTTGCGGGTATCCTCGAACTGCTTGAGGAGGCGGTTTACATCCGCGGGTGTGGTACCGCTGCCCCGCGCAATCCGTTCGCGGCGGCTGCCGTTGATGATAGAGGGATTCTCGCGTTCGGCCGGACTCATTGAGTGGATTATGGCTTCGGTCTGCTTGAATACATCGTCGCTGATATCTACATTTTTCAGGGCCTTACCGACTCCGGGTATCATCGAAGCGAGGTCCTTCAGGTTCCCCATTTTTTTAATCTGAGATATCTGGGAGAGGAAATCGTTGAAGTTAAACTGGTCCTTGACAAGGCGCTTTTTCAACTTGCGGGCCTCCTCCTCGTCGAACTGCTCCTGCGCCTTCTCCACCAGTGAGACGATATCGCCCATCCCGAGTATACGGTCGGCCATCCTCTCGGGATGGAACACCTGAAGGGCGTCCATCTTCTCCCCGTCGCTGATAAATTTCAGAGGTTTGTTCACCACCGAGCGTATCGAAATAGCGGCCCCGCCGCGGGTATCCCCGTCCAGCTTGGTGAGCACAACCCCGTCGAAGTCGAGCCTGTCGTTGAACTCCTTGGCAGTATTGACCGCATCCTGACCCGTCATCGAGTCGACCACGAAAAGCGTTTCGGACGGTTTAACGGCCTTTTTGACCGCCTCGATCTCCCGCATCATCTGCTCGTCCACCGCAAGGCGTCCTGCGGTATCCACGATAACCGTATTCAGGCCCTTGCCGCGGGCGTACCTAACCGCATTCTCGGCAATCTCCACCGGGTTTGTATTACCGTCCTCGGTATAAACTTCCACACCAATCTGCTCGCCGAGTATCTTCAGCTGGTCGATTGCGGCGGGACGGTAAACGTCGCCTGCCACGAGCAGCACTCCACGACCCTTCTTGCTCTTGATAAAGCGGGCAAGTTTACCCGAGAAAGTAGTCTTACCCGAACCCTGCAAACCGGCTATAAGCACCACGGCGGGGCTTCCTTCCAACCGTATATCGGTCATGGTTCCGCCCATAAGAGCAGCCAGCTCGTCCCGGACTATTTTGGTCATCATCTGGCCGGGCTTCACCGATTTCAGCACGTCGGCCCCGAGTGCCTTTGCCTTCACCTCGTCGGTGAAAGATTTGGCGACCTTGTAATTCACGTCCGCGTCTATAAGCGCGCGGCGTATCTCCTTGAGGGTTTCGGCTACGTTAATCTCGGTGATGCGTCCCTCCCCTTTTAGAAGTTTAAAGGACCTTTCTAATTTATCTGTTAAGTTCTCGAACATACTTTTTTGTTTACATATTTTATGCGGTCGGATATGGGTAGGAGAGGAACCATGAAAAATTCCCTCTGTTCACCGTATCAGGACATACGATTTCCTCCGATTTGCAAAGATATCAGTTTCTTTTAATCCGCTTTACAAATTCGCTCCGGAATTTCATTATCCGCCCACGCAGCCGTCAGTCGGAGTGCATACCACCGACCGTTTTTTCCCGTTTATTAATTATATTTTAACTTTGGGGTGTACAAGAACCCACTACCGTAAAGCTATGCCGCAGGAAGGGACGACAGAATTAAGGGTGGACGTAAAGAAGGTGCTCCGGGATAAGAACCCAGGGTTGGACCGGTTTATACCCGGGTTCGTCAAATCGTACCTGCGCCGTATTGTCCACGAGGACGAACTGAATTTCTACCTCGAAAACTATTCGCACCTACCCACAATCGAGTTTATCCGGGCCTGCTTAGACCATATGGGAATAACTTACACTGCCGAGGGGCTGGACGGCATTCCGGCTGACGGACGATATATATTCGCCTCCAACCATCCGTTTGGCGGGCTGGACGGAGTGATGCTGGCCGTGAAGGTCGCCGAGCGGTTCGGGGACGTACGGGTTGTGGTGAACGATATCCTGATGAATCTCTCACCGCTTCGTCCGATATTCGTTCCGGTTAACAAACACGGACGGCAAAACCCCGACTATTTTAACATGTATAAGGAGGCGTTCGCATCGGACCTGCCCATAATCACATTCCCCGCAGGGCTTTGCTCGAGACGGAATAAAGGCGAGGTACAGGACCTGGTATGGCGACCCAACTTTATCAAGCAGGCCCTCGCCAACCGTCGCGACGTGGTTCCGGTATTTTTCGAGGGGCGACTGTCGGATTTTTTCTACCGCCTATCGAATTTCCGTACCCGAATGGGCATCAGGGCCAACATCGAAATGTTATACCTTGCCGACGAGATGTTCCGGCAGAAGGGCCACTCCTTCACCATCCGTTTCGGGGCACCGGTGCCGTGGCAGGAGTTCGAAGGACGGCAGGTGCGGGAATCGACCGAGCTTATCCGCTCGATGGCTTACGGGCTTAGAAAATAGCGGGTATCCCGTAGTCGGTAACCGGGACTATGCACCCGGTTTCTCTCTCCGTTAATTGGTTAAACTCTTGTTAAATTACGTCTAAATACGCCATGATTTTTGCATATTAGTAGTAAATTTGCGGTTGAACCATGATAAATGGATGATGAAACCACTCATCGACCCGGTATTGCCGGAGATAATAGAGTCCGAACTCACTGAAGACAAGTTCCTGCGTAATACCAATAACGCGGGCAACAAGATATATGTCATTACCGCAGCAGACAGCCCCCATACCATGCAGGAGATCGGCCGCCTTCGCGAATGGGCCTTCCGGGATGCCGGGGGAGGCACCGGTTTGGAGGTGGATATAGACGAACTGGACACGGTAGCGGACGGTTACCAGCAGCTTCTGGTGTGGGACCCGGAGGCACGTGAAATTGTCGGCGGATACCGTTATATAGTCTCCCGTTCCCCCCACACGCCGCACCTGTCGACCGAGCACTATTTCCGGTTCAGCGACCGGTTCCGCCGGGAGTTCCTTCCCTATACTATCGAACTGGGTCGTTCGTTCGTACACCCGCAATATCAGGGCACCCGGGGCGGCAGCCGCAAGGGAGTATTCGCCCTCGACAACCTGTGGGACGGTTTGGGAGCGCTACTTCTAATGAATCCCGACATGAGGTATTTCTTCGGTAAGGTCACCATGTACGGCGATTATAACCGTGAGGCCCGCGATATTCTCATCTATTTCTTGCGGAAATATTTTCCCGACACCGAGAACCTCGTGGAACCTATCCATCCCATAGAGCTGGATATAGACAACGAAAAGATGGCCTCGTTATTTACGGGTGCGGATTATGCTGAGGATTACAAAATACTCAGCCGGGAGATTCGGGCATTGAATGAAAATGTTCCACCGCTCATAAATTCGTATATGAGCCTGTCGCCTACCATGCGGGTATTCGGGACGGTGTGTAACCCCGATTTCGGTGATGTCGAGGAGACCGGTATCCTTATAACTATCGAGGATATCTACCCGAAAAAATCGGAACGGCATATACGGATACATTAATCGTTTCGTAAATACGGTCAATTTGTCAGCCCGGGCGTATACCCGGGCTCTCTTTTTATGCCGTTTTGGCGGTGCGGCAGGGTGGCAAACAATTTGTTCACCGTAATATCGGTTACGGGACCGGTAGTTTTTATGCCGGGCTACCTCTTTAAAATCGCAAATTATGAATATAAACAGTTTGACAATCAAAGCGCAGGAAGCCCTTCAGCAGGCCTTCTCGATAGCCGCGGCGCGTTCGGCGCAATCGGTCGAACCGTTGCATATACTCGCATCCATAATTGAGGACGACGATTCGCTCGCATCGTTCCTGCTGAGCCGAGTGGGCGTAAATATTAAAAACCTAAGGGCCGAAGTCCAAAGCGCAGTGAACAACCTGCCCAAAGTGAGCGGCGGGAACGGTGAACAGTATTTCTCTCAGGCTTCGTCGCGAACTATACAGAAGGCTGTCGATTTTACCGCCCAGTTCGGCGATAAATTCGCATCGGTAGAACATTTGCTGCTCGGGCTGATTGCCGACGGCGGGGACTCTTCGCGGCTTCTGAAACAGGCCGGTGCGACCGAAAAGGAAGTCGTGCAGGCCATTAAGGAGTTCCGCAAGGGCTCTACAGTCAGCAGCCAGACCGACGACCAGACTTTCGACGCTCTGGGGAAATACGCCATAAACCTTAACCAGATGGCGCGTGACGGAAAGCTCGACCCGGTTATCGGCCGCGACGAGGAGATAAGGCGCGTGTTGCAGATACTCTCGCGCAGAACCAAAAATAACCCTATTCTGGTCGGCGAACCGGGCGTAGGTAAGACCGCCATCGCCGAGGGCATCGCTCACCGCATAGTAGACGGAGATGTACCGGAGAATCTCAAAACCAAGTCTATCTATTCGTTAGACATGGGTGCGCTTATAGCAGGCGCCAAATATAAAGGGGAGTTCGAGGAGCGCCTAAAGGCGGTTGTAAAAGAGGTGATAGCCAGCGAAGGGGAAATTTTGCTGTTCATAGATGAGATTCACACCCTTGTCGGTGCAGGAAAGAGCGATGGGGCCATGGATGCCGCCAACATACTCAAACCGGCCCTCGCCCGCGGCGAACTCCGCACAATAGGGGCCACGACCCTCGACGAATTCCAGAAATATTTCGAGCAGGACAAGGCCCTCGAACGGCGGTTTCAGAAGGTGATGGTGGACGAACCTACCACGGCCGACGCCATATCCATCCTCCGCGGGCTGAAAGAACGGTACGAGAACCACCACATGGTGCGTATCCGGGACGAGGCAATTATCGCGGCCGTGGAGCTGTCGCAGCGTTACATAACCTCACGGTTCCTGCCCGATAAGGCCATCGACCTTATCGACGAGGCAGCGGCACGCCTGCGTATCGAGATGAACTCCGTGCCGGAAGATATCGACCAACTCGACCGCCGGGTACGCCAGCTCGAGATTGAACGTGAGGCTATCCGTCGCGAGAACGATAAACAGCGCATCCACGACCTCACCCGCGAAATCGACGACCTTAACGCCGAGCTGGGAGCAAAACGGGCCAAATGGCAGAGCGAGCGTGACCTGCTAGTAGGAATACAGCGCCAGCGCGAGGCTATCGACCAGATGAAGACCCAAGCGGCCGAAGCCGAACGTAACGGCGATTACGGTCTTGTGGCCGAAATACGGTACGGCAAGATGCGCGAGGCCGAAGAGCAGATAAACCGGTTGCAGGAGGAGTTGCAGAAGAACCAGTCCGGCGGCCAGTCCATGATAAAAGAGGAGGTCACGTCCGAGGATATTGCCGAAGTGGTTTCCCGCTGGACCGGTATCCCGGTCAACCGGATGCTTGCCAGCGAGCGGGAGAAACTTTTGCATATGGAAGACGAACTGCACAAACGTGTCGTCGGCCAGCATCAGGCAATCGAAGCCATCTCCGACGCCGTGCGGCGCAGCCGCGCCGGACTTCAGGATTCCCGGCGGCCCATCGGTTCGTTTATCTTCCTCGGTTCGACCGGTGTGGGAAAGACGGAACTTGCCAAAGCGCTTGCCGAATTTCTGTTCAACGACGAGAATATGATAACCCGTATCGACATGAGCGAATACCAGGAGCGGCATGCGGTCTCGCGCCTTATCGGCGCCCCTCCGGGATACGTAGGTTATGACGAGGGCGGGCAACTTACCGAGGCCGTAAGGCGCAAACCCTATTCCGTGGTACTGCTGGACGAGATAGAGAAGGCCCACCCGGACGTATTCAATATCCTGCTGCAGGTGCTCGACGACGGCCGCCTTACCGACAACAAGGGCCGGACGGTCGACTTCCGCAATACCATTATAATTATGACCTCGAATATGGGTTCGGGTCTTATTATGGACAATTTCACCGACGCGATGAAGGACGGGGAGGTGCCGGACGATGTTATCGAAAGGACCCGTGACGAAGTCGTGGAACTTATGAAGCAGTCCCTCAAGCCGGAATTTCTGAACCGTATAGACGAGATAGTGATGTTTACCCCGCTAACCCGCAGGGATGTAGCGCAGATAGTGGACCTGCAACTCGCTTCCATCGGCCGCCTGCTCTCCGACAACGGTATTTCGCTCGAGGTCACAGACAAGGCCAAAGAGTGGATAGCGGCAGAAGGTTACGACCCGATGTACGGAGCCCGACCCGTCAAGAGGACCATCCAGCGGTACATTGTCAACGACCTGTCGAAGCAGATACTTGCGGCCAAAGTCGACCGCGAAAAACCCATCCGTATCGACGCGGACGAGGCCGGGTTAATTTTTTCGAACTGACTTACCCGGTAATACTTAGTTTAGGACCGCCTCCAAGAGGCGGTTTTTCACATCCATAATATCTGAAAATCAATGTTTCCATCCATAGTGGCAGGGGATAAGGTGGATTTAGTTGTAATATAAAAGCCGCACGGGAGTACAACCTTCGCTGTTATGTATTATATTTGCACCTGCATTGGCCGCCACGGCCGTGCGGACATGTTTTGTGGAAAGATTTGGTTGATTGCTACCACGTAAAAAAATTGCTAAAACAGCATTCTTTTTCTCTTAGCCGTTTTATCCGTAACCATACCTTTCCCTTTTGAAATTAACCCGGGCACAGTCGTCAATAACGGCTGAACCCACTTAAAACCGATTTTAAAATGGGATTCTTATTCACCTCCGAATCGGTGTCCGAGGGACACCCCGATAAAGTAAGCGACCAGATATCGGACGCAATCCTCGACGAATTCCTGCGCCGCGACCCCGAATCCAAGGTCGCCTGTGAGACCCTCTGTACCACCGGGCTGGTGGTAGTAGCAGGCGAGGTGCGCTCGGACGCCTACGTAGACGTACAGACCACCGCCCGCCGCGTAATTAACCGCATCGGCTACACTAAAAGCGAGTACCGTTTCGACGGGGATTCGTGCGGGGTGCTGTCGGCGATACACGAGCAGTCGCCCGATATCAATCAGGGCGTGGTGCGGGAAGCCTCCGCGGAGCAGGGCGCTGGCGATCAGGGAATCATGTTCGGCTACGCCTGCAATGAGACGCGCGAATTTATGCCGGCGACACTTATCCTCTCGCACGTAATATTGAAGGAACTTGCCGTAATCCGCCGGGAAGGAAAGGTAATGACCTACCTCCGCCCTGATGCTAAGAGTCAGGTCACAATCGAATATTCCGACGACCGCAAGGCTCAGCGGGTCCACACCATCGTGGTCTCCACCCAGCATGACGAATTTATCCTGCCCATAGACGGCAGGGACGAGAAGGAGGCCGAGCGGCTTATGGGCGAGCAGATTTGCCGTGATGTCAAGGATATACTGATACCCCGCGTCAAGGCGCGCCTCGAAAAGGCGGGCGACCGGCTTGCGGGGATAATTGGCGACGATTATATCCTCCACGTCAACCCTACGGGTAAGTTCGTAATAGGCGGACCGCACGGCGATACGGGGCTTACCGGGCGCAAAATTATCGTGGATACTTACGGTGGACGCGGTGCCCACGGGGGCGGTGCCTTTTCCGGAAAGGACAGCTCCAAGGTGGACCGTTCGGCCGCCTATGCCGCGCGGCATATCGCCAAGAACCTCGTGGCGGCCGGTATCGCGGACGAGTGCCTCGTGCAGTTATCTTACGCCATAGGCATCGCACAACCGCTCAGTATATATGTGGATACCTACGGCACCTGCAAAATAGACGGTCTGGCGGACGGCGAAATCGCCGCCCGTATCGGTGGACTTTTCGACCTCCGCCCGGCGGCAATCGTGGAACGGTTCGGGCTTAAAAACCCGATTTTCGAAGCCACGGCCTCATACGGCCACTTCGGCAACAGGCCGTTTACCCAGCCTGTCACTTTCTATGTGGACGGCCGGGAAGAGACCCGGGACGTGGAGTTTTTCGCATGGGAGAAGCTTGACGAGGTCGAAACCATCAGGAAGGCTTTCTTGAACAAATAGCAACAAAGTGTAAATTGAAAAAGGGAGTGCCGTCGGCACTCCCTTTTTCTCTCAATGTACCCGAGCGTCCTCATATACTCCCGTAGTTATGACATTCTGTCACCCTACACGGGAAGGAACGGTATTTGTGTATTTTGTTAAAAAATATAACTTTGGTGGCCGTGCCCGATTACTTCCAGCCGACCGCAATAAGATGGCGGGAATAAACGTTTAATAATAGTTGAAAAACAGAAAAACCTCACTGGATGACACAACTTTACCTTTTTATAATCGGTTAATAGAAAGAAAAAAGTTAATATTTATGAAAAGGAAAGATTTTTTTATCGGTATACTGGCCGCTTCGGTGGTCACTGCCGGTCTGACAGCTTACGGTGTAACAAAACTGTCGTCGGACAAAGCCGCCGCTCCGTCCGGCCATAAGACCATCGAGTACGTGGTGGAGGGCGCCGGTTCGCATTTCACGGCATACGATGCGGAGAACTATCCGGACCTTACCTATGCCGCCGAAAATGCGGTGCAGGCTGTCGTGAACATTGAGAAAATACAGGAGGTTAGGGTTCGCAACCCGCGTTCGGGTTCATACAACCCGTTTTATGAACTATTCGGTTTCAGCCCGTTCGGATATGACGAGGAGGGACCGGAACAGGAAGAATACTCTTCGCGGGAGCGCCGCTCAGGCGGTTCCGGAGTAATAATTAGCCCTGACGGCTATATCGTAACGAATAACCACGTTATCGAGAATGCGACCAGACTCAAAGTCACGCTCAACGACGACACGGTTTATGACGCACGACTTATCGGCACCGACCCGACCACCGATATCGCACTTATAAAGATAGACGCGGGCAATCTGCCCACGCTCCCCTTCGGCGACTCCGACGCCCTGCGGCTCGGGGAATGGGTGCTGGCCATCGGCAGCCCGTTCGACCTGCGTTCGACGGTAACGGCCGGTATTATCAGCGCCAAGGCGCGAAATCTCGGTGTGATTCCGGACCAGTTCAGGATAGAATCGTTTATCCAGACCGACGCGGCCGTGAATCCCGGCAACAGCGGAGGAGCGCTGGTGAATACCCGCGGCGAACTTATCGGTATCAACACCGTAATCAAGTCCCCCACGGGAAGTTTCGCGGGCTACTCGTTCGCCGTTCCTGCAACCATCGTGCAGAAAGTTGTGGTGGACCTAAAGGAGTATGGGGTCGTGCAGAGGGCGCTGCTCGGGGTGAGGTATCAGGAGATAAACAGCCAGTTCATAGAGCAGTTCGGTGAGGAGTACGGCATCGACGAGCAGGGCGGCGTTTATGTCGCCAATGTGGAAGAAGGCGGAGCGGCCGAATCGGCCGGAGTTAAGGAAGGCGATGTAATAACCCATGTCGACGGTGTAAGGATCGACCGCAACAACCCACTCTCTGAGCAGATTGCACGGCACCGCCCGAATGACCGGGTAACACTGACCGTAAAAAGAAAGGGAAATGTGAAACAAATCGAAGTCGTTCTTCGTAATAAAGCAGGAAAGGCGGAACTGCTGCCCAACGATTATGTAGACGTGCTGGCCGAACTGGGAGGAACTTTCGAGGACATTAGCGCCAGAGACAAGAAGAGGCTAAGTATCGACGGCGGCGTGACCGTGACCGGCGTTACACAGGGCGGCCTGCTCGGCGAACTCGGGATTCGAAGGGGTTATGTCATCACCCAGATAAACGGCCAGACCGTAAGGTCGGTGAGCGACCTGTCGAGGTTCAGCCAGAAGATAGAATCGGTAGGGTGCGTCGATACCAACGGCAGGCACCTGGTTTACCGGAACTTCTCCCCGGACAGGGAATAGGACCCGTTCCACCTTTATCCGATACAATAACGCGGTTGAATAATCCGTTTTATGGATGTAGAAAACAAGACCCCGGTCCCGCAAAGGCCGGGGTATATATACCCCTCGCCGTAGGAGAACGGCGCAAATGAAGAAATTATTAAGTACGCAGGTACAGGTTTAAAGGTTACAGATGAGACAGCTAAAAATCACCAAATCAATTACTAACCGCGAAAGCGCATCGCTCGATAAATACCTTCAGGAGATCGGTAAGGAAGACCTTATCACGGTCGAAGAGGAGGTGGAACTGGCGCAGCGTATCCGCAAAGGCAACCAGGAGGCACTGGAGAAACTTACCAAAGCCAACCTGAGGTTCGTGGTGTCGGTCGCCAAGCAGTACCAGAATCAGGGCCTCAGCCTCCCCGACCTTATCAACGAGGGTAACCTCGGGCTGATTAAAGCCGCCGAGAAATTCGACGAGACCCGCGGATTCAAATTCATATCGTATGC
>JAJBVT010000060.1 GCA_020859685.1 Rikenellaceae bacterium | reverse complement strand
CTACAAAAATGTATATAATTTTTTTAAAAAAAACATTGGTTCAGGTTGCTAATTTGGTATAAATTTATATGGTCTTCCGGGGGTAAAATCCGCCGTCTCTTTTAAGCGGCTGATATTGAGAAAACAGGTTTTTTTTACATACATTTGCTTATAAAATTTTTCAGTGAACGCACCTTTTGCTATAAGTAAAAACTATAATGTGATGAGCAAACAATTGGAACAACTTGTAACGGAAAAAGCAACCAAGTGGCTGGAAGGGAACTATGACGAGCAGACCAAACAGCAGATACGCGAACTGATGGAGAGCGATCCGGCAGGCCTTTCCGACGCCTTTTACAAGGACCTCGAGTTCGGTACGGCGGGCCTGCGCGGGGTTATGGGCGCCGGTACCAACCGCATGAATATATACACGGTCGGTATGGCGACGCAGGGGCTGGCCAACTATCTGGCCCAGTGTTTCGCCGGGCAGGAGATTAAAGTCGCCATCGCGCACGACAGCCGCAACAACAGCCGCCTGTTCGCCGAGCACACTGCCGACATATTCGCCTCGAACGGTTTCAAGGTATACCTCTTCGACGACCTGCGCCCCACCCCGGAACTCAGTTTCGCCATACGCGAGCTGGGGTGCCAGAGCGGCGTGGTGATTACAGCCTCGCACAACTCGAAGGAGTATAACGGCTACAAGGCCTATTGGAGCGACGGCGCGCAGATAACCTCGCCCCACGACGAGAACATTATCGCCGAGGTGAATAAAATCACCGACATCGCCCAGATAAAAACCGGTGCCGGCAAGGAGAATATCGAGATACTGGGTGCAGAGTTCGACGAGATATACCTCGACCGTATAAAAACCCTCTCGCTCTCGCCCGAGGCGGTTCGGCAGTTCCCGGATATGAAGATAGTCTACTCTCCGATGCACGGGGCGGGTGTAAAGCTGGTGCCGTGGGCGTTGGCAGAGTTCGGGTTCACCAATGTATCGATGGTGGCGGAGCAGAGCGTGCTGGACGGCAACTTCCCGACCGTCGTCTCCCCCAACCCCGAGGAGCGGGCCACCATGCAGATGGCAATCGACCAGGGGGTGCGCGAAAAGGCCGATATTATCGTGGCCACCGACCCGGACGCGGACCGGCTCGCGGTTGCGATGCCCGACGGCCACGGCAATATAGTGCTGCTGAACGGCAACCAGACCTGTGTCCTCCTGACCTACTACCTGTGCCGCCGCTGGAAGGAGAAAGGCATGCTGGACGGCAATCAGTTTATCGTGAAGACCATCGTCACCACCGAAATGATGGCCCGGGTGGCCGAGGGGTTCGGCATCAGATATTACGACTGCCTTACCGGTTTCAAACACATCGCGGCTATCATCCGCGAGAACGAACCGCGGGGACAGAAATATATTGGCGGAGGGGAGGAGAGCTTCGGCTATCTGCCCGAAGACTTTGTACGGGATAAGGACGCGGTTAGTTCCATAGCGCTGTTCTGCGAGTGCACGGCATGGGCCAAGTCTCTCGGCATGTCGCTGTACGACCTGCTTAAACAGATGTACGTGGAGTACGGCTTTTATAAAGAGGGGCTGGTGAACGTGGTGCGCACGGGGCAGCAGGGTGCCGGGGAGATAAGGCAGATGATGGCCGGTTACCGTAACTCCCCACCCCGGGAGATATGCGGCTCGGCGGTGGTCACCGTGAAGGACTATCTCTCGGGCGAGAGCCTCGACGTGGCTACGGGCGAAAAGACTCCGCTTAATATCGAGTCGTCGGACGTGTTGCAGTTTCTCACCGCGGACGGGACGATTATTTCGGTTCGCCCGTCGGGAACCGAGCCCAAGATTAAGTTCTACTTCGGCGTCTGCGCTCCGCTCCGCTCGGTGGAAGAGTTCGATTCGGTCAATGCCGAACTCAACGCGAAAATAGAGAGGATGAAACGGGAGCTGGATTTGATTTAGATTTGCCGGAGGACGAAGTGAGATTTTGCCCGGAGGACGAAGTGAGTTTCTCACCGGATGCCGGATTGAGATTTTGCCCGTCGGCCGGATGTAACAGTCAACCCGCTCACGTGAGCGGGTTGACTGTTATCGGGGAGCGCCTTATAATATCATGAAATAAAATGTATGTCCACCCCGAGACATATTTCGGCTGTTCGCTACGGTTTGTCACCGCGCAGCCCGGACCTCTGTTTCGTTCCGGTTAATCGGGGTTCGGCCGGGTAACCTAACGGAAAAAGGCCTGGTACGCAGCATCCCCTTTTGCAAATCTTTATTAACAATACGGACTTACCCTCAGCGGCCGCAAAGAGCAATTTTCCGGCAGAGTATCAAATGTCGGGGCATACCGGCTACCGCCTTGTTATTTGCCCGGCTACCCTACTCCACTGATATATATTCAAAGCGCTAATAGATAAACGACTGATTGCAGACAACTAAAGCGCCGGTAAAGCAGAAGGGGTAACTGTCTCAGTTACCCCGTTCCTGTCAAAACCTAATCAAAACTTATATTATGTGGAGAATCAAAAATTGCCGAAACGGCTCTCTCTGGGATAGAATCCCGTGACGCCGTCCCTGACAATATAAGGTTCCACGCCGTCGGCCACCCACCCGCGGTAATCCACGAGGCGGCAGCCGTCCACGTCCTCCAACCACAAGGAGGGCCGGTAGTCCGGTTGGTCGTAGTATAATTTTACGTCCCTCAGTTCGATATCGGCTGCGTGCCGGATAAAGAAACCGCAGGCAGGTATGGTGCCGAACATCCACGGTTCGGGATATGCCGCTTCGTTCTCCTCGGGCACGAGCAGGCCGTCCCCGGCCGTGTAGCCGCCCTTGTAATGGATACGGATACCGCTCAGGGTCACCTCTTCGATGCGGTAGCCGGGTATGCCGCTGATTATGCAGGAGTAGCGCGAGTCGGCATTGTAGACGTTCACGTTGCTGATGTTGATTCGTGCCATGCGCCCCACCGGCGTTCTCTCCGGACTGCGCATCCGCGCACCGAGGCGCAGGAATATGGGCGAGTTTACGATATCGCGCATGGTGATATTAGAAATTACGATATCCTCCAATACCCCGCCGTCCACTGTTTCGAGCGCGAGGCCGCGGCACCGTTCGAAAATGCAGTTCGTTATTGCGATGTTCCGGAACCCGCCGCTCGACTCGGTGCCCAGCTTGATACGACCCGTCACGAAACCCATGTCGGGAGCCTGCGGCTCGTACCGCTGGAACGTTCCGTCCAGCATACTGCCCCGGTCGTATCCGCTTACCAGACAGTCGCTTATGGTCACATTCTCCGTATCCTGCACATACCCGAGGGCGTAACTGCTTTTTAGTACTATGGCGTCGTCCCACGGAGCGTTCACAGTACAGCCGTAAATGCGCACGTTGCGGCAGCAGTCGATATCGAATCCGTCCCGGTTCGTGTCCACCGTAACGTTGGCCAGAGTGAGGTTATCGACCCCGGTCGCCAGAAGGGCGAAGTGGCCGCAGCGGTACATCTTCACATCGCTTATCGTTACGTTGGTGCATAGTTTCAGGCTCACGGCCTTATTCCCAACCCCGGGACGGCGGCTCTCGTCTCACGTCAGGCCGAGACCATCTATCGTCCCGTCGCCTCGTATGGCGATGCGGTCCAGTCCGATGCCCCATATCAGGCTGTTCTTGAAGTGGCTGTGCCCAAAGTCCTGATACATATTGTAATCGTTGGGCTCCGGAGCATCGTATCCTTCGGTTTGGGTCGGGTAAGCCGCCAGTATCACGGCACCGTTATCCAGGTAGAGCGTTATATTGCTTTGCAGCCTTATGGAATAGGAGGCGTAGGTTCCGGCCGGAAAATAGACCGTACCGCCGCCGCCTGCCGCGGCGACCTCGATAGCCCGGTTGATTGCCGGGGAGTCTATATCGGTTCCGTTGCCCGTCGCCCCGAAGTCCCTGACGTTGTAGGTCCCGGCCCGTACCGCGGCCGTACAAATCAGGAGGGCGAATATAAGTAGAGTTCTTTTCATTTACAGGTTAAGTTACGGGCCGGTTACCCGGCGCAGTGGTTATTCGGCCCCCGGAAGATTCCGGTAGGTACTGAAAATTTCGGGCAGGGAGAATATATTATAGTCGGCCACGGCCATCCCGGCGCCACGGCTGCGGCGTGAGACACAGAAGTATTTACCCTCCCCGTCCAGCGGAACCTGCCCCACCACGGCATGAGCCTCGGTCCTTTTGCCCGAGACGGCCATATCCAACGGCGTCCATTGCCTGCGCGCGTCGGCCTGTACGATTTCGGAATCGACGGGAGCGATAAGAGTCAGCCTGCGGAAATTCATCGCTTCGCCGTACCACAGCCCTACGTTACTACGCTCGATATTATGCAGGTTCCCGATGCAGTGCCACGGCTCGATACTGCCCACATGGGCAGCCTCTACCGGTTTACCGGCCGCTCCGCCGAAGGCCCAGACCAGACGCACCCCCTCCGGAATCCCGTCCCCGGACACGCGCATTATCATCCCGTCGCTGTCAGTAAGGTTGGCCGCGGCAAATTCGAGAGTCGCACCGCCCAGAAGTTCGTCCGTCACCCGCCATACGATACCTTTTTCATCGGCATTCACCGTCACCCAGTCTGCTTCGGCGACCCATTTGCTCACTCCGTCCCGGGCTATCCCGAATTTCAGCCCCCCGGCCAACTCTGGCACGAGGAACGCCATTTCGGGCCAGTCGGCAGCCAGCGTCACCGCCCCCGCGCTTCGGCCCGGCAGTTCGTAGTTGTAGGCGATACGGCCTCCCGTGTCTTTCCAGACGATATTACGGCTGTTCTCCTCCGTAAAGGATGCGGGATTCCGGCTATTGACCCTAACGTTGTCGAATACCCAGTCCTCAGCCCACTCAACGCCGCCCGCGTGCTCCACATCGGCTATTATATCGGTGAAGGTAAAATTCCTCAGTAGCGGCTGTTCCACACCTTCGGCCTGTACGAACACACCCGCGCTCTTCACGTCTATGTCGGCCATGTGGATATCGCTGAATCGCGCGATGCCCCTCTCGGGTTCAACCCTTTCGAGCATCTTGTACCAGTGGGGCGGCAGCTCCTGCCCCTCGTACTCGGCGGGAAGTTCCGAGTAGCTGTAAGTGGGGTTCCAGTTGAGCGTAACGTTCAGCACTCCCCGCACATCCTCCATCACCACCCGGCACATATAGATATGCTCTATATACCTGCCCCGGTTGAATGCCGACTTGAGCCTGATACCCGAACTGGACCCTACCGCATATAGGTCTTCCGCAAGCACATAGCGGATACCACCTGAAGTTTCGCTTCCGCATGTCAGCAGGCCGCCGCCGCGGCGCGAAATACAGTTGCGCAGTACGATATACTCGCAGGGCCTCGCGACACGAAGCCCGTCGGCGTCGCGACCGGCCTTGAGGCAGTAGTCGTCGTCGTTACAGTCTATATCGCAGTTCTGCACGAGGATGTAGGACGACGAGTCTATATCTATTCCGTCCGTGCTCGGACCGTGGCCACCGATATTGTTCCGTATTACGATTCCGTCCACCGTGCAGTTTGTGCTGTAAACCACCTGCACGGTCCAGAAACCGGAACGCTTTAGGGTGAGGTCCTCGAGTACGACGTTTTCGGAGTCCTGAATAAGTATCATCCGGGCGCGTTTGCAGTCGTAGTCCACAATCCAGCGCAGCCCGCGCGGCTCGTAATCGTCGCGCCGCATCGACCAGTAGGAGTCCCAGAAAACCTTGCCGCGGCCGTCTATATCCCCGCTGCCCCCGATGCGCACGTTCTTACCGTCAAGAACGTTAATCAGCGCCGACGGCCAGACCATTTCGATGCCAGCCACACGGGTGTCGATATCGGGGTAATCGGCAAGGTCCTCACTGCCGAGCAGGGTGGTGCCCTCCGGTATCCGGAAATATATTCCGTCGTGGATGTAGACGGAACCGGTCACGAACCGGCCCCCGCGAAAGGTGACCGTTCCGCCTCCGGCATCGCGGCAGGCGTCCAGTGCGGCCTGGATTGCCGCCGTGTTCAGGGTGGTTCCGTCGCCCACAGCGCCGTAGTCCTCCGCATGGAACACGGCCGCGGGGAGAGCGAACTCCCGTGCGCCGACGTCCTTCACCCAGTCCATTTCGGGGAAGTTATCCGCCGCACCGGCCGTCGTGACGACGGCCAGCACAGCAATAATCGTAAAGAGGTTGCGGGTCATGTCGTTGAAATTATCTCCTATCCGGGCGGCTACGGGCCAGTATCATCATCTCGATTCCGGCGTCTATTACCAGCCCGAAGCCGTGTTTCTCGTTCTCGCCTACCGGGCGGTTATAGTAGAACGGCAAGTCATCCGTAATTCCGGTGCCCACGCATACGTTGGTAAATCGGCCGTCTTCGGTTATCTGGGTGGTTTTCAAAGCCCTCCATGCCGCGTCGGCGATGCGGCTGTAATCGCGGTCTATCCACCCCTCGTTAATGGCTTTGGCGATGCTGTAAACGAGTATCGCCGTAATCGACGACTCGTCGTACGAGTCCACCTTGTCGAGCAGCTGACACCACATACCGTTCCCCTGTTGGTAACGGGATACGCCCACTATCTGCCTTTCGAGCAGTGAGATAAGTTCATCCCGCGAGGCGTAATCCTCCGGAAGTACGTCCAGCAGCATGGCTATGGAATAGGCTATCCAGCCGTTGGCGCGGCCCCAGTAGGCTACCCCGTTCCTCTCGATATCGGCATAGTAGCAGTGGTAATAGAGACCCTTGGTTTCGTCCCACAGATAGTCGGTAATCTGCACTATCTGCTTGGTCGCCATATCGAAATACTTATGGTCGCCCGTAACCTTGCCCACCTGCGACAGCAGGGATACGCTCATATAAACGTCGTCCGCCCACACGGTCATATTCCGCGGGAAGGTACGGCTCAGGGTTCCGTCCGGAAGCCTCACCTGATCGTACATAACGTGCTGGGCCGCACGCTCGTAATAGGTCTTGTACTCCGGCTGAGGGTCGAGTTCGAATACGTTTACCACGGCCGCGCCCATCGCGCCGCAGTCGTCCAGCTCCTTGAAGTTCCACAACTGCCCGAACGGCCACACCCAGTGGTTGCGGTCGTTACGGAAAGTATTTTTAAAATATTCGTAGTTGGCGAAACCGAAAGCTACGTGCTCCTTGGCGTAGTCGATATATTTCTCCTCGCCGAGGAATTTACCCAGCCGTATCATGCTCATATCCAGCACCCCGTTAGAGTAGTGCCACTCGGCCAGCGGGCTGGCGAACCTCACGTCCACACCTTCGGGTATATCGGCTGTGGAGGTGTAAACCACACCGTTTTCAATTCCTATGAACTCTTTAGTGGGCTGACGGAGAATATTGTCGGCTACGGCCCGGAGGCACTCTTCGTCTGAGCGCATATTCTGTGCGAACGCTCCCGCGACAGGAATCGCGGCTGCTGCCAAAGCTAAAATGGTCTTTATTTTCATCTTTACAAAATACTTACAAATTGCTAATTAAGGCCCTTAACTTAAAGGACTGAATTATGTCTGTTTACGGACCCGTCTGTTACCCGACGGTACCGGCATTATCAGTTCCCGAGCGGTTTGTTCATAGACGAGAACGGGGTCGCGGGAATCCTGTAATCCTCCGGCGCGTCGGGCCGCGAGGGGTCGAATCCTTCGAAGTCCGCGCGAATGTACTGCTTCAGCGGCAGGTCCTGCTCCACGATACCCTGCACCACGCATTTGGCTATCTGATAACCTCCGTACGGGTTGAAGTGGGTGTTGTCCTCGAGGTCCGACTCCTGCCCGGGGAAAGTCCCGGCGGGATAGTGCACGAACGCCCGTATGGACTTCTGCGGACCCCACGCCTCATACAGGCGGGTAGTCATCTCCGTAAGGTCGATTAGCGGCAAACCCTCCTCGGCGGCCAGTTTACGCATCGCGTCCGGATGGTCTCCGTGGGTGTGCATAAGCACCCCGTCCGCATCAAAATGCCTGCGCTGTACCGGAGTGACAAACACCACGTTACCGCCCGCGTCACGGAAACCGTCGGCAAGGTATTTCAAGTCGTGGGTGAAACTCTCGTAAGCGCCTTTACCTTCGCCCTGCTGCTTCTGGTCGTTGTGGCCGAACTCGATTATCAGCCAGTCACCCGGTTTCATCTTGGTCATCAGCTTGTCGAACCTGCGGCTTGAGACGAAGGTGTTGGCGGCCTGGCCCGACTCGGCGTAGTTGGCCACTACGACCTCAGGTGTCGTAAAGAGCGGGAATACCTGCCCCCACCCGGTCCACGGCTCGCTGCCTTCGTCCACCACGGTCGAGTTGCCCGCGATAAAAACGGTGGGCAGGCTGTCGTCCCGGCGTATACGAATCTCACGCACAGACGGGTTATCGCCGCTGAACTCCAGCGTCAGTTTATCGTCCCATATCAGTTTACCAATCTCCCGGGGGTTTATCCGTACGCTGTCCCCCTCGGATATTACGCGGTTCCGCACATTCACCGCGAAAACCGTTTCGGCATACCCGCCCGGCGCGGTAGTCACGTTGGCGGCCATAATCCTGCGCGACTCCGATTTTATGGTGACGTCAGTCGCGGTGTCGGGCGACCCCGTAACCGTTGTTACCACGTAACTGCCTTCGGGCAGGTCCACCGAGAAGAAAAAACCGTCGCTTCCGTTCTGCACCGTACCCAGGTCATACCCGTATGCGGAGCCGTCGCCGTACACCGTCTCCGCCGTAACAGCAGTGTATCCCTTCTTCGACCCCGCGAGGTCGAAGCGGTAATCATCCCCGCCGCCCGAGGAGCCGCAGCTTACCGCCGCGGCCGCCAGCGACAGCAGGCCGAATATTCTGTAAAAAGGTCTCATATCAGCGGAGGTATTAATCCATGTGGAACACTTCCTGCAGGGGTATCGACACCGGCGAATTGTCCGGATTGGTCTCCATGATATCCGCCATGTAGGCCCACCACTTCTGCACTATCTCGGTGCCGCCCAAATCCTGCGAACCGCTGTCGCCCTCCACTGTCTGGTAGGCGAAAAGTAGATTCGTATCCTTGTCCCAATAGATGGAATAGTCTGATACGCCGCTGTCGCTGAGCAGCTTGCGAAGCTCCGGCCAAATTTCGCCGTGGCGTTTTTCGTACTCTTTTTCGTATCCCGGTTTCAGGTACATCTTGAATGCCTCTCTCCTTTTCATGGTCTTGAATTTTATGGTTATTATTTGACTTCTATAATATATTCGTTAATCGGCAACCCGTCGATTGCCAGCAAACCTTCGATAACCGACTCGAGGTGGATTATCGAACCCTCGTAAATCGGGTGTGCCGCGTCTGCGTAGAGACTGTTGGTCTTCTCTTCGCCCAGCGCGTTGAATTTCGCACCGGCTATGGCGTTCAGGTCCACGAACGGTACACCTTCCTCCTCGGCCACCTCACGCGCCCACTTGGAATAGGTTTCCGACATGCTCTGTATCCGGCCGTCGTTCCACCGGTTCTGCGGCGTGGGCGACAGCACTATCGGCAGGGCGCCCTTCGCCTTAGCCTGGCGGATGTACCTGCGCAGATAATGGCCGAAGGTGTAGACGGTTTCGGGTCCGCCGTGGCGCTCCATTATGACCGTTTCCGACTCTTCGCCCGTGCCGCGAAGCGAGGCGCGCGCACGACCCGTGTTGAGCGGCCCGCCGTCGTTATGGCCGAACTGAATCAGCAGGAAGTCACCTTCCCGGATACCGGACAGAACGTTTGCCCACAGCCCTTCGGTGATAAATGTGCGGCTGCTGCGTCCGCCAAGCGCGTGATTCTCCACCGAGACACGCGTGGAGTCGACGTAGCGGTCAAAGAAACTTCCCCATCCCCACTGGCCGTTATCTCCGCGCCCGGAGCCGTTCTTGACCGTCGAGTCCCCGATAAGGAAGATTACCGGACTCGTGGGCGAAACCCGGGTGCTCCCGGCGGTCAGCCACATCGGCGAGCCGGGCGAGTTGACGCTGAATATCGGGCTGTCGGTCAGCTGCGGTTGCGAGTAGAATTGCACGGCACTGTCGTTCATCTTGGGGTAGAAGTTTTCCGTGAGCCTGATTATCTCGGCGCCCGCCATCAGGGCGGGACCGTAACCGTGGGCGGCGTAGACGTTTACCGGGCGGTAATAGTAGAAGGCCGGGTCGAAGGCCATACCTGTGCCTACGCACACGTCCTCCACCTGACCGAGCTCGTTAATCTTGGTCGAGACGGCGTTCCAGCCCAGCGTGGCCACCGGCCCGTAGGCTATCGGGTCCAGCCAGCCGTTGTTGATGCCGCGGGCGATACAGTAGGTGAAAATCGCCGTGGCCGAGGTCTCGAGATAAGAGTCGTTGCGGTCCAGCAGCTGGTGCCAGAAGCCCTGCCCCGACTGGTATTTTACCAGCCCGCAGATATGGGCCTTGTACTGCTCCAACAGCCACTCCCGCGAGGGGTGGTTACGCGGCAACACGTCCAGCACTTCGGTCATTGTGAGGATGGCCCAGCCGTTGGCGCGGCCCCAGAAGAAGGCGGGATGGTCGTCGCTCGACTCCACCCAGCCGTGCATATAGAGACCTTTCTCCGGAACGAACATCCGTTCGGTGAACTGTTTAATCTGCCTGATGGCCTCGTTGAAATACTTCTGTTCGCGGGTCAGCGCACCCATTTGAGCGATGGTGGGGACGCTCATATAGAGGTCGTCCAGCCACAGGGTGTTGTACTGCGGCCGTTTGCGGGCGAAAGTACCGTCGGCAAGGCGATACTCGCTGTACATTATGTAGTTGATATAGTTCTCTATAACCTCGGTAAGGCCCGCCTCGGGGTTCTCGCGCTGCACCTTAATCATGGCGGCGCACATCGCACCGGCGTCGTCCAGCGCGTGCGGCGTAAGTATTTGCCGCATCTGCCCGTCCACCGTGCCGTAATCGAGCATGGCCTTACGGAACGGAGCGGCCACCTCGGCGATAAACCGGAACCGGTCGAGACTGTAATCGCGGAACTTCCCGTCCCCCGTCACCTCGGCTACCGACAGCATCCCCGAATAGGTGACCCCCCACTCGTAACTGCCCAGACGGAATGCTCCCCGCTTGAGGGCGGCGTCGCTCGAAAGAGCGCTATAATCGGTGATCGTTTCGCCCGTATTTTTGTCTATCACTTCGTAGGGGGTATTCTCGTCCAGAAAGCCGTAGATACGGTCGAGCGCCGCTTTGACGGATTGCGCGTCCACCGGACCGTACGGGAATCCGTACTGCGGGGTGAGCAGGTGGAGCGGCGTATTGAAATCGTTGACGGTTTCGGGGCCGGCGGCCTGCCGCCTCTGCCCGCTCGAAGGCATGACAAGGGCCAGCGACAGCAACAATAGTGTAAAGGTTCGTAGTTTCATCGTTTCAACATTACAATTAGGTTTTGTAATGCAAAGAAAATCTTTCACCGTTTGATTTTCATGGAAAATTATCCAAAAAGATAGAAATTCTGCATTTCCGCGACCTTTACCCCGTACCCGCCGGGCGGCCTCGCCGCCGACCCGGGCCACCGGACTCATACCGGCCCCGTCCGCGCTCGTAAAGTCCTCATGTTCATCCGTCGTGGCATGTAAAATTGTCCGGCCGCCCTAAAATTATTGTCGCGGCGAGGTGATTAATCGTTTAAAATCGATACATTTGTGGTCGACTGCCTGATAACTCAAAACTTATATTCAGCATGCGTTGGAGCATCACTTTATTGTTATTCGCGTTACTACCTGTAAAATCGTACCCAGCCACCCCAGATAACCTATATTTCAAACAGATAAGCACGACGGACGGCCTTACGCACAATACCGTCCGGTCTGTATTGGTGGACAGTAAAGGTTTCGTCTGGGCCGGTACGGTGGACGGTCTGAACCGCTACGACGGGTACAGCATAGTTCGCCACAAACCCCGCCAGGGGGACCCTAACTCCCTGCATGACCACAGGATAAGGCAGCTTTACGAAGACCGTGACGGGTACCTCTGGATAAAGTCGTATGCGTGGGAGTTCAGTTGTTACGACCCGGTTCACGAGACCTATGTCGATTACATGCCCGAAGCCGGGCACAAGCCCCCTTATGCCTCCATCTATGAATCGCCCAACGGGGATATTTGGCTCTGGGGCAACTCCGGGGCCGATGCCGAAGGGTGCCTGCGTATCCGCAAGGGCGCGGACGGATTCTCGTCGCGCACCTACCTCGGTGGGATGAACTGCCGGTTTCTCTACGAGGACCCCAACGGCCTGATTTGGACCGGAGGCAGTTCGGGCCTGTTCCGTATAAAACCGTCGGGTGAGCCGGACGTCTATTTCCCGGGTAACTACTCCTTTACGGATGTGGCCGAGCTGGACGGCAGGTTGTTTTTCACCACCGAGCAGGCGGTAATTATCGAGTACAATATGAAAAGGGACTCCTTCCGTGAGATAGAGGGCGACCGGGAAGAATACGGGCGGTTCGCACAGGCGGTGAATATGACCGACAACGAACTGCTGCTCGCGACCGACCACGGCATGGCGGCTTACAACGTGGACAACAGCCGTTTCGAAAGGCCCTCCTGGGCTACGGACCCCCAGTTTATGGGCCGCACGGAACTGACGGTGGACGGGTCGGGCGGTATCTGGGTATCGAACCAGACCGGCCGGGTATGGTACTACAACAAGCAGAAGCGGCGCGCGAGGAGTTTCCAGCTTATCCCGCCCGAGACTATGGCCGTAATCGACTTCGAGCGGTTCGAGTTTTTCACTGACTCCACCGGCGAGGTATGGATAACCACCTACGGCGGCGGGCTTTACAACTACTCGCCCGAGACGGGCAGGCTGTCGAACTACACATACAGCAGCGAATACAACAGCCCCGCGTCGGACTATCTGCTCTCGATTAACGAAGACGGGTACGGCAACATCTGGGTTGGCAGCGAGTATGCCGGTATAATAAAGGTGGCCCGGTCGCCCTACGACGTGACGATGGTCCGCCCCGAGCCGTCAGGCTCGGTGGGCAAGAACAACAACGTCCGCAGCATCCATTCCGACCCGTACGGCAATATCTGGGTCGGTACAAAGAACGGCAACCTCTACGTTTACGACAGCGAGCTGAAGCGCAAGCGGATGATAATGGCCGATATAAACCCCTACTCTTTCGAGGTGGACGACAAAAACCGCCTGTGGGTAGGCACCAAGGGCAACGGTATCTATATCCTCGACCTGGACACCCACCGTGTGGTGAGCCACTACTCCGATATCGGCGTGGACGAGGAGCAGACGATGCTCGACAATACCATCTTCGACCTGCTGCGCGACAGCGAGGGCCGGATGTGGGCGTGCACATTCGGCGGCGGTCTGGCCCTCGCCGAAGAGGACGGGCATGGGGGAATGACCCTCCGCCGATTCTTTCAGGGCCATACGAGCCGCAGTTATGTCCGCTATATATACGAGACCAGCGACGGCATGCTGTGGGCAGGCACCAGCAACGGGGTTATAAAATTCGACCCCGCCCGGCTCCTTCAAGACAGCAACGCATACACTTCGTACAGTCTCGACCTCACCGACCCGGGAAGTATTTCGTGTAACGACATCAAAGCCATCTACGAAGACAGCCGCGGAACGATATGGATTGGTACGGCCGGGGGCGGTATAAACCGCTACGTACCGGCCGACGGCACCGCCGGGGAGTATTTCGTATCATACACCGTCGAGCACGGGCTTGCGGGCGATTATATATCATCCATCCTCGAAGACCGCCGCGGATACCTCTGGATAAGCACCGAGAGCGGTATCAGCCGCTACGACGTGGAGAACGAGGATTTCACCTCCTACAATTTCTCGGAGAACACGGCCGGCAACCTATTCAACGAGAACGCCTGTCTCTACACCCGCAACGGCAATATGCTCTGGGGCAGTCTCGACGGTATGCTCGTCTTCAACCCCGAGACCTTCGCACCCGACATGACTTCGCCCAGCGTAACGTTCACCGCCCTCTCGGTGTCGGACCGGAAAATAGCGGCCGGTCGCGAGGGTTCGCCGCTCGAGCGTTCCATAACCTATTCGGACGGCATCCGGTTAAGGTACAACGAGAATACGTTCACACTGGAGTTTTCCACCCTCTCCATGGGCGACGCCTCGAAGATAAAATACTCCTACATGCTCGAGGGATACGACCGCGACTGGAGTTTCGCCAACTCGGTCAACTCCGCGTCCTACAAAAACATCCCTTCCGGCAGGTATACATTCAAGGTGCGAGGCACCAACCGGGAGGGGGAATGGAGCGACGAGGTAACCTCCCTCGCAGTGACCGTATCGCCCCCGTGGTGGGCGTCCAAGGCCGCATACATCGGTTACGCGCTTATACTGGCGGCGATACTCTATTTCTTTTACCGTCTGATAACCAAAATCAACGCTCTCAACAACAACGTCAAACTCGAGAAGGAACTTACCAACCACAAGCTCCGTTTCTTTACGAACATATCGCACGAGTTCCGCACACCGCTCACACTTATAAAAGTGGCCGTGGAGAATATGAACGCCGAGCCGAATGTGCCTGAGAACATAGCCAAACAGGTGGGCGTGCTGAGCCGTAACTCTCAGGCCCTCACCCGGATGATAGACCAGCTATTGGAGTTCCGCAAGCTGCAGAACAACGTCCTGCGGCTCGACCTCGAGGCTACCGACATAGTCCGGTTCGGCAGGGATATTTACGAGAGTTTCAGCGAGTTGGCACTAAAGAAAAGTATTACATACAACTTCCTGAGCAACACCGACAGCAACCATATCTATATCGACCGCCGCAAGGTGGACAAGATAATCTACAACCTGCTCAACAACGCATTTAAATTCACCCCCAACGGCGGTAAGATAGTAATCAACATCTCCAACGACCCGGAGAAACAGGTATGTGCGATTCGGGTAAGCGACACGGGCATAGGTATCGACCGCGAGAAACAGCACCTGCTGTTCAGCCGGTTCATGCAGATAAACTTCTCGTCGTCCGGCACGGGCGTGGGCCTGTCGCTGGTTAAGGAGTTCGTGGAGGTACACAAGGGTCGAATCTGGTATGAGCAGAACGGCAGGCAGGGTTCGGTTTTCAATGTGGAGCTGCCCACCAACCCGGAGGTCTACAAGAACGACAACATAGTGGAGAACAGCGAGGCCGACTCCCGGCCGGTGGACGAAAATTCAAATATCGTCTACCCCAACGACCCGACTGTCGAGGTCAAACTGCCCGATATTCCGGAGGCGACACTATCGAATTTCAAGATACTGGTAATCGACGACAACGACAGCATATGCGATATGCTCACCGAGCAATTCAGCAACTACTTCGTGGTCAATACGGCCGAGGACGGCAAAAAAGGCCTCCAGAAGGCCATCGAGCTCAACCCGGACCTGATAATCTGCGACGTTATGATGCCCGAGATGGATGGTTTCGAAGTGACGCGCCGCCTGAAGGGCGAGTTCCAGACCTGCCATATCCCAATAATCCTGCTCACTGCCCACACCTCGCTGGAGCATCAGATGGAGGGGATACAGAGCGGGGCGGACGCCTACATAATGAAACCGTTCAGCATGAAATACCTGATTTCACGGGTATTCAAACTGATAGAGCAGCGCGAAAGGCTCAAGAAACGGTTCTCCGGCAGCCATGTACTCGACGGCAACCTTCTGTCGAATACCGACAAGGACCGTTCTTTCTACACACTTATTGACGGAATCCTCGAACAACACATGTCCGAACCCGATTTCTCGGTAGACAAGTTCGCCGAGCAGGCCAAGATGCGCCGCACCATATTCTATAAGAAGGTGAAGGGTGTAACCGGATTTTCGCCCAACGAACTAATCAAGGTTAAGCGGCTCCAGCGCGCCGCGGAACTGCTGATACAGGGCGAGCTTACCGTTTCGGAGGTGTCGTACAAAGTGGGCTACGACGATCCGTTCTATTTCAGCAAATGCTTCAAGGAGCAGTTCGGCTGCCCGCCCTCGAAGTACGGCAAGGACAGCCAGCCGGAGAAAGCGGCATCCTGACACCAGCGTGAACCCGGCAAAGGGTGGCGATTAACCGGGGCGATGGATGCAATCGTGATGGCCATCACCGGGACTGGGAATGGAGTTGAATAAGCGGTTCCCCCACCGGAGCGGGGCTGGCCGGTTATATACCGGGATACGGTTTGGGCTTTTATATCCGCCGGACGGCCGTCCACCGTAAAGTTTTCAGCTCTCTTGCTGCTCACACCGAGCACTGGGAACAGCCATTACAGGCGGTATAGTGCGGTAAAATCCCGCCTACTGTACCATACCTTCGGTCCCGGATGATAAAATCGCCTGACAATGGCATAATCGGGACCTTACGCCCCACCCTTCCCCGCCCCGGCCGGTTTTCCCGACTCCTAAATTTAAGCCCGGTAAAAACCAAAATATAACGCGACCATACGGCACGGAATTCAAACAATACGGGGGCGCCCGTGAGGGCGCCCCCTTATCC
>JAJBVT010000105.1 GCA_020859685.1 Rikenellaceae bacterium | reverse complement strand
CGGCACCCGGGTCGGCACCCGGGTCGGAATCGGGAGCGGCTACGGACGGGGCGGATTTTGCATCTCAAGAGGCCGGAAAAGATAACCGCGGTTCGGATGATGCGGCGGGGAGTTGTACCGCGGGGTCGAACGGGCCGAATTTTACATCGCAAGATGCCGGAAAAGATAACCGCAGTTCGGATGATGCGGCGGGGAGTGGCGCGGCGGCCCCCGGAGATAGTGTCCATGGCGGCAGTGGCAAGGGAGGTTCTGTTAATGGCGGTAATATCAGTGGAGGTAACTCCGCGGATGCCGCCGGGTCTATGGCCCGGAGTACCGCCGGAGCCTTGTCCGCCGGAGGTGAATCTAACCGAATACACGCAAAAAGTAATACCGCCGGGGTCTTTACCGGCACTGCCGATGCCGATGCCGATGCCGATGCCGACACCGCAGGGCAAGGCGGTAAGGCAGGGCAAAAGAGTACCGACGCAAAAGTTACGGGAACAGGAAGAAGCGTATCCCGTAACGCCGGAAGCGAGGAAGGAAATGTTCCCCGGGATACCGGAAGCCGGACCGGAAGCGATTCCGCAGAAGGAGGACCGGCGGCCGGGAACCCGGGCACGGAGGCGGACCTCGACAACCTCGGTATCTACGGATATCGCCGGGGCGGGGAAAAACACGCATGGAGTCCGGAAGCCATAAAGACCCTTCAGGCGGCGACCCGCAGCGGGGATTACGCACTATACCGCCGATTCGCCGCTCTGGTATGCGGCGGAGAACAGCCGGCATTTATCCGCGACCTGTTCGAACTGCCCCGTTCACCGATAGATATATCCGAAGTGGAACCGGCGGAGAACATCCTCAGGCGTTTTTCTTCCGGAGCCATGTCCTTCGGCTCCATCAGCGGAGAGGCCCACGAGGCCATCGCTCTGGCGATGAACGCCATAGGAGGGCGGAGCAACACCGGCGAAGGCGGCGAACCGGAACGGGAGACGGACAGCCTCGACGGCATTTCCAACCGGAGCGCCGTGAAACAGGTGGCCTCGGGACGGTTCGGTGTAACGGTCCGTTACCTGACCGACGCGGACGAAATCCAGATTAAGGTGGCGCAGGGAGCCAAGCCCGGCGAGGGCGGACAGCTTCCCGGTTACAAGGTGGACGAACTTATCGCCCGCACCCGCCACAGCGTGCCGGGGATAACGCTTATCTCTCCCCCGCCCCACCACGATATCTACTCCATCGAGGACCTGGCCCAGCTTATTTTCGACCTTAAGAACGTAAACCCCAGGGCCCGCATCAGCGTCAAGCTGGTTTCGGAGAGTGGCGTGGGTACGGTCGCCGCCGGGGTCGCCAAGGCCAAGGCGGACGTTATCCTGATAAGCGGGAGCGAGGGCGGTACGGGCGCGAGTCCGATGAGTTCGGTCCGTCACGCGGGCCTCCCTCTCGAAATCGGGCTGGCCGAAGCGCAGCAGACTCTCGTGCTGAACAATCTGCGCGGGGCCGTGGTTCTGCAGGCGGACGGGCAATTCAAGACGGGGAGGGACATCGTGATTGCGGCCATGCTCGGGGCCGAGGAGTTCGGTTTCGCCACGAGCCTCCTGATAGTTCTCGGCTGTATGATGGTGCGCCGGTGCCACCTGAATACCTGTCCGGTGGGTGTTGCCACGCAGGACCCGGAGCTTAGAAAACGTTACAAGGGCAACTATAAATTCCTTGTGAACTACCTGCGGTTCGTGGCCGAAGACGTACGCGAGCACCTTGCCGAGATGGGCGTGCGAAGTCTCGACGAGCTGGTGGGCCGGGCCGACCTCTTGAGGCAGAAAGAAATTGTAACCGATGTTACAGGAAAACGCGATTTTCAATCCGACCCCATATCCGCATCTGCCGCCGGAGAAGAGGCCGAGAGCGGTAAGAAAACGGCACCGGACGGCCGTCCGGACGGCATCGGCACCCCGACCGATAGTAAGGTAAAAGGGTTTGGGCAGACGGGTCCGGTCGTGACGTCGGACAGGGATTCGGGCAAAATTTCCGACTCAGATTCGGGTGCTAATTCAGGAACGGTCTCGGATTCCGCTTCGTACAAAACTCCCCACACAACATCGGGCAAAAATTCGGATATCGACTTAAAAACAATTTCGGCCGCAGGCTCGGAAACGGCTTCGGAGAAGGACCCCGATACGGGTGATATATTCCTGAGCAAAGCATCGAGTATAGACCTGTCGGACCTGCTTTATATTCCGGACGGGTGCGCAGGTCATGCCGTACGCAAAGAGGACGGCGGGTTGCATACACTTCCCGCTGTGATGGACAAATCCATAACGGCCATGGCGGCTCCGGCACTGGAGAAGGGCCTGCCGGTGATGCTCGACTTCGAGATACGCAACACCGACCGGTCGGTGGGCGCATACCTCTCGGGGAGGGTGACGGAGCATACTGATGGAGAGGGCCTCGCGGACGACACCCTCAAAGTATCGTTCCACGGATCGGCCGGACAGAGTTTCGCCTCGTTCCTTTGCAGGGGTATCACGTTCACCCTGCGCGGCGACGCGAACGACTATCTCGCAAAGGGGCTGTCGGGCGGGCGTGTCATCATAACCCCGCCCGAGGGCTCGCTGTTCGCTCCGAAGAAAAATATAATCGCCGGGAATACCATACTCTACGGCGCCACCTCGGGGGAGGTTTTCATTAACGGACAGGTCGGCGAACGGTTTTGCGTCCGCAACAGCGGCGCGCTGGCGGTGGCCGAAGGCGCAGGTGACCACTGCTGCGAATATATGACCGGAGGGGTGACCGTCATACTCGGTCCCACCGGCAGAAACTTCGCGGCCGGGATGAGCGGCGGCGTGGCATACGTATGGGACCCGGACGGGGAGTTCGACTTCTATTGCAACATGGAGATGGTGGAGCTGTCGCTTATCGAGGATGCCATCGAGAGGAACTATCTCCACGGGGTGGTTTCGCGCCACTACTACTACACCGGAAGCCCTCTTGCCAAACGGATGCTGGAGGATTGGGACTCGTTTTGCGCACAGTTCCTGAAGGTTATCCCAATAGAATACAAGGCTATTATGGCGGCCCGGGGAGGGGCGGCGAGGAAATCTTAACAGGCATAGTGGCCGATTTTGTTAGATCCAGCTTTTTGATGGGACTAACAACAATTTTCAAGGTTTTTACATTTAGCTTGGCGTAGCATCTATCCTAATTTAAAGAAAGATCCTTCGTCGCTAACCGCTTCTCAGGATGACATTATCATTACCATACTGCTATGTAGTTCTGCCGCCTCCTTTTCGGAAGCCATAAATTTTGAATCTCATTAACTCCGTTGTCTTATTCCTTAATGCATAGCATGGTCTGTATATAGAAATAGTTTCCGTTTTGGACCTCGGTTGTTACATTACCAACGATAATATCGCCATTCTTACCAAACCAAACCCCCGCCCCGTGCAAACAGTGCAGGGGGCGGGGGTTTAACGGTATCAGGTGCCGTAGATTACTGTCAGGACATCAGCGCGATGTACGGATTCAGGTCGATAACCATTGTCCGGATAGATAGCGGTTCGGAGAAGTCGTAGCCGAGCATACCGGATTCTATCCTGATAATAGTACGGCCGAGGGGCTTCTCGGTGGCCTCGCCCCGGTCGTTGAAACTGAGGGTCTGATTGGTACCGTTGTCGTAATAGACGGTAAGCTGGGTGTTCTCGGTGCCGCGGAAGGTCGGGTAACTTGTGGGGGCCATGTAATCGGCCGGGACGGCTTCGCCGTAGGTCCAGTTGGATACGGTGATGGCTTCGAGTTCCAGTTCGAGGCCCGCCAGCCGCACGTAATAGCAGCGATTTATGGCGGTCTGGCCTATTGTCAGCTCCTTGCGGTAGACCGCCCCCGCCTGTGTTGTGACCTCTATCACGGGATTCATCGAACCCACCGGCAGGATAACCATATACTCCTCCCGGCTGGTGACGCCGGCTTTGTAAGGGTTGTATGTATTCCCGCCGGCGATAATCTCCACGGAAACTATATGGGTAGGATCGACGTTGGCCAGCACGATGTCGAGCATACTGTGTGCGTGCCTCATTCGTACCTCCAGATAGTGGGCCGGGGCGGTCTGGTAGGTCGGTTCTCCGTCCTGCACGAGGATGTCCTGACGCAGGAAATCGGCCTCGGTACTCTGGTCGGTCTCGATGGTACTGACCCCGGGAGTCCATGTGGACGGGTAGAGCTCGGCCGAAACGTTCTGCATCAGATAGTTCGGCATATAGAGCTGCGTGTCGGACGTCCAATACGAACCGTCCCACGTAAGCGTTCCCTGTCCTTCGTCATAAGGGTCACCGTCCTTGTCGTAAATGACCAGAGCGAGGGTCCAGCCGTGTTTGGCGGTCAGGGAGTAGGTGGGGTCGCTGTCCGTGTTTACCACGAACCCGGTGGCCCGGGTAACGGCCTCGGGGGAATCCGTCTCGGTTTCGGTCATTTCGAGCATGACCCGCGAAATGTCGTAGACCGTATCTTCCCCGTCGCCGGTGCCGCAATCCTTATCCGCATCGGAACAGGACGCCAGAAAGGCGACCGCCCCGAGGAGCAGGGCTCCGGAATATATTTTTTCTCTTATCGTTTTCATATCAGTGCCTCCTTTTAATCTTCATAAAGTGCAAGTTGCCCCGAAGCGGTGGGAACGGTCTCGATAGGATAGCCGGATTCGTCCACTATACTGCCGTTGAAATCCCCGCGCGGTATCGGTATGTACTGCTCCGCCAAATCATCCGGCATTATAAGGCTGTCCGACACGACATAGGTCCTCTCGGTCCAGACGAAGGTATCGGGATTCGGATAGTGCCTTATAAGGTAGGACATCGAGATAAGCTGGTAGGGCTGAGAGATAATAAAATCGTCGTCCTCGGTCGGTTCGGGCGGTGCGAACGGGATGCCGATACCGTACTCCCCTGGTTGTACCCAGCCTCCGATAAAGACGTACGCGTCGATATCGTAACCCTGAGCGGTGAGGGTAACGAGGTAACGGTGGCCCGGAACGAGGTCTATATCCACCGCCGGGAATATAATCGTATACTCGTAGTTGTCGGTAACCTTCATCCGCCCTATAAGGTAACTCTCGTCGGAGCGGAGACTGGTCGTTTTGTCCAACAGAATCTGGGCATGCCCGTTCTCGTCGCCGCAGTAGGCCCAGAAGGCAGTAGGGGTATCCTCCACCTCGATTTCGATAATCAGCTCCTTGATATCGATACCCTCTGCGTTTTGCCCGGCTATCTCGAACTCGACCAGCACGTTGTCCCGTTCGAAATTCAGGGGGACAGCCGCATCCGTAGGCATAACGTTCAGAGAGGTGGCTTCGGCCGTGAGCCAGTCGGCAAGCCGGAAGTTTTCAAATTCCCTCTGGTCCGTTAGAAGACCCTGATCCCTGACCGACTGGCGGGGCCAGATGGCAGTAAGTTCGGTTATATAGGTATCGTCCGTTGCGAAATAGAACGGTGAGGTGCTGGAGAAAATATTATTTCCCTGATAGGTATAGACAAAACTCTGCGTTGCCGTATTGTAGCTCGTTTCGAGGTGCACGTCGATTTCGTACCCGCTGCCGAAAAACTCGTCGCCTACGGCCCGGCTCACGCTTCCGTCCGCCCGGTCGTCGACCGAGACCGACAGGGTGAGTGCGCTCCCGGCGGCTCCGTCGCCGGGAGTGCCTCCGCCGCCGGACTCCGCATTGTCGCTGTTGCAGGAGAACGCCAGGACGGCTGCCGCACATATATATATCAACTTTTTCATAACTGTATCGTCTTTTTTAATTACCTGCGTTCCCACTGCAGTATAGGATAATAGGTGGAAGGCGAACCGGAGTCGTACCAGAAGAGGGTCTCCGACCCGATCCATCCGGTAGTTACAATGGGCCACCACGCGGTCTGCGAGGTCCACGAAGGCCAGTTGCCCGGCATCTGGAGGACGCCGGCCGTCGTGTCCGGAAGCAGGGTATAGTCGTCCGACAGCCCGGCATCGGATGCCGAGGTGAACAGGTCCCCCATAGTGGTAAAACCGGTATAGGCATCGGTAGCCGTGCCGCCCACGTTTTGCTGGAAAGTTATATCTTCGATGGTGGTGTAACTGCTGAATATCCGGCCGTTGTTAAGACCGCAGAAGGCACCCACGTAGCCGCCCGTATTGTCGTCGATGTTCCCGGCGTTAACGGTAATGGAGCCGCCAAGGCTGTAACAGGACCATATGAGGGCCTTGTAATCTCCGTCGTCGTCCCTGTCTCCTGCCGTGCCGCAGATGGTCCCCACCCGCGGCGCGGGAGCGTTTACGACGATAACTGGGTCTTCGACCCGGCAACCGGCTATCCGGCAGTCGTTATCGAACGCATCCGCAAGGAGCTGTGCGACGATGGCCTCTCTCACCACCGGCGAAAGGTTGTCGGGTAACCCGGCGAGGAAGGAGTCGATCAACGCTTGCGACAGTACGCCGTTGACCTTGCCGCAAATAGCTCCAACGTTCACCGTGGAGGCGCTGTTTACCGTAATCTGCGGTGCGATGAGGTTGACGTTGCTCACGGCGGCATTGTAGGTAACTTCACTGAACAGCCCTACATTCTCGTCCGAAGAGTTTATCATGAGGTTCTCAATTTTATGTCCGCCGCCGTCGTAACGGCCCTGGGTAATCGCATGGGGCGTGTAACTGAACCCATCGAGGTCTATATCGCACACCTGATAACCGTCGGCCTCGCCACCGGCGAAAGCCTGAAGGCTCTCGGCGTTCCAGATAAGGTTGGTCGAGGTGGGGATAAATATTTCACCGGTGCTCATGTTGTAACCGTACCGGTACACGTACTGCTCCTGCACTTTCACCTCCTGCGAGGCGATAAGCGTCAGGTCACCCGCCTGGAGCAGGACCTCGCCTCGGGGAATGTCGTTGTCGCCCCTCTCTTTGGTCCAGATATAGGCCGTGTACTGGCGCACGTAGGACCCGCCCGTCTGCTTGTCGTACTCCCTGGCGATGTCGTACCACTTTACCCTTTTACCGTCGAGGTCGGTATCGGTATTCTCCTTGGAGTCGATATTGGGAAGTATTATAATGTCGTCCGCCGATACGAAGTCCGACTCGTCGTCCGATACCACCACAATTTCCACCTTGTAGGTATGTTTGGGGTAGAAATATAGATCCGTATAGTAACATGTCGTCGGATTGGTCTCCCGGACCGCCTTGTAAGGTATATAGTACTGCTTCGAATAGTCGTTATTGGTTATAACGTACTTATCCTCGTTGTCCTGCGTTGCGATGGCGTCGTCGGCTATTTCCGCGTTATACGGATAATAGGCCACGATTATCATCTCATCGTAAATGTAGATGTTCGCGTCGTCGCTGCTCTGCCCCGGTTCGAGGACCGGGACCAGCCGGTTCCCGTCCTGAATCTCGCACTCGAGGTTCTTTACGTAGGGCTTCGTCAGGTCGTTGGCGGAGTAATCCGATTTATAGTAGATATACAGCCCGATATGGTTCAGGCCGTACTCGGTGCCGTCGATATTGGATTTGTTCATATCCTCGGCACTCCCGAGCTCGGCAAGGCGCGTGGATATGCAATCGAACGATACCGAGAGGTTCAGCAGCGCCCCTTCCGTCGTACCGGACGAAACGGAAGGCTCCTTCACATCGTTACAGGCCCCCGCGAGGAAGGCCGTAACGGTGAGAATAAATATTTGTATTATATTGATTCGTTTCATATCTGGTATCTTTTAAGGAATAAGGCTGGCGTCGTAAGGCATCGGCCACGTAATACCGGTGATTATTTCGTCCAACACATAGTGATAGGTCGAAGGCAGGCTGGTGTCGGTGTCTATCTCCGCGTTGAGTTTGTTTACCACTCGGTCGGCATCGGTCTCGTTGATGTCGATGCCATTGCGCATCTTCACCGGGTCGAGGTCCGACACCTCATCCATGGTGACAGTCCCCTGCCCCACGGCGCCCTCGGCACCGCCGGGAGCGGATTGCGCCGAGCCCTCCAGCCAGAAGCAGTTGCTTATTATATTGAACGAATTGCCTGTGTAATTCGTGCTCGTACCTATTATACCGCCCACGGTATTGCCACCCGAAACGTTGAGATGGCCCGTACTGAGGCATGCGGCGAAGACCGTTTCCGCTACATTAGTGTTTTCGCCGCAGATACCGCCCTGTACCGTGCCCGAACGGATATCGCCCGTATTGAGACAGGCGATAACGCGGCCACCGGAGCCGTTGAGGCCGCAGATGCCGCCCACCGTGGCGGGAGCGTCGAACAGCGTGGCTTCGTTTATACAGGCATATATAAGCCCGTAATTTTCGGCACAAATAGCCCCGGCATACGTGGTTCCGGCGCTCAGGTCCATATTACCCGTATAGATGCGGATATTTACAAGATCCCCGTGGTTAGAAGCGAAAAGGCCCTTACCGGTGAAATTCGCTCTGCCGATCCAGTAGCCGTTACCCCAATAGCTGCCGTGGAAGTCGCCGAAGCCGTCGAAGTCGGTAGTGTAGACTCCCGGTTCCTCCAGTTCGATATCGTCCGTCTGCAGGTAATGCCCGTAGAGGTTCTTATTGATATTCATAAACTGTGCGGTGGTGGTTATCATATATCGATTGGTCTCACTGTTGGAGCTTCCCGGCGTCTCGAGCAACATTCCCACCTCCGACAGTTCGAAGGCGAGCGACGGTGCTGCCGGGTCGTAGGTTATCTGCGAAGACGGAAGGGTGAGCAATAGCCCGTTGCCGGTATATACATCAACCGATTCGAGCGCATCCTGCAGTACGGTCACGAAGTTGACCACATCGGCCGCATCGGCCGCATCTCCCACGTACTGTATGCCGCTGGTGGTGTGGAGGACAAGTTTGGTTATCTTGTCGTCGTCCGAGTTGTCGTACCCGCCCGTGATACCGAGTTGCAGTCGGTGAGGGTCGTAGGTGGGGTTGTTAACGTTGAGAGATATTTCCACCCAGTTGACACGGGTAATCCTTACCCCGACAAGGCGCAACTTCTGTATAATCAGGGTCATCGTGTAGGCGTAACCGGGATAGAGGAACATATCAGGCTCGTTATCGGAGCTCTTAATAATGAACTCCGCAAGGTCGGCGGCCGTGGCGGTGTAGTCGTCTATCTTCAATGATGTGAACGTCTCACCCACGAGATTCAACCCGTTCGGTATAAGGTAGTTCGTACCGAGCTGCACTTTGTAGGAATCGGTGCCGTAATTGGACGCGATCCTGACGGACTCACCCGCGTCCAGCGAACTGTCCGGCGATTTGGAACGGATGGAGTACCGTCCGTATTCGTTCACGCCGTCGATGGTGAACTCCACGAAAACGGGTTCCGGGTCCACGGGATTAGTCTGGTCCTCGTCCACCACGACCTCGACGTTGAGCTGGGTCATCACATGGCGGAACTGGAGAAGCTCGGCCGGGTCCTCGGACGAACCGGGAGTACCGGTCTGCTGATACACGGGGTTTACGTCATTGTCGGAAGATCGCTTACCGTAGTTGCTCAGTATGTAGTCGTTATCGTCTTCGGTACCGGCCGCGAGTTTCATCAGGTGGTAATCCTCGAGGGAACCGGTGTAGGTGAAAAGGTCTATCTCCCGCTGTCCCAGCGGATAGTACATCGTACCCGAGGAGAAGGTGAAATCTTCGGGCGAGGTGTCGTTGAGTTCGTTGGCGGTATAGATTTGTACCGGTTCGAAATACCTTTGAGTGGTATCCCCGCCGTTGAAGCCGACCAGGAATAGATCCGGGTCGTTCAGAGTACCCACACGGGTAGACATCCCTTTGAGCCGGATGGCGGTATGGTCGCCGTCACCCGCCGAAGGTGTCTTATCGGAGGTACATCCCGCCACCGCGGCAAAGCACACGGCGGCAGGTAGTATATGTTTCAATATCTTTATTTTCATATCGGCCGTCAGTTAATCGTTACTTCGAGATTACCCTTGTCGTCCCAATCGGTGAGAAGGCCCTGGAGCCGTATCCCGTCGTCGGGGTCCTGAATGGAGGTTCCGGTAACGGTGATATTCACCGTGGTCGTAGCCGCCCTTATGAGGGAGACGGGAACCGTGGAATCGGTACCGTCGGCATTCGCGACCATAACGCTGCTGAGCGGGATGGTCGCTTTATATTTATAGGAACTGTCGTTCAGGACAATATCGATATCGGTATAGTCCTCGGTTCCGGGAAATAGGTAGACCGTTTCGGAATAGGGCGTGGCAGAGAGCGGCATGGACGCGTTCGACAGGAAGCCGTACGTGAGGTCGCTTCCGGCCCAGAACCGCAGGTCGCCGTCCGTAAGCAGGTCCAGCACCGCTGAACCCCTCGCGGTAGTTACCGACAGGGTATTGAGAGTTACCACGGGGTTTACCGTATCGTCAGAAAGTACGTTCACGGTCAGCTTGCTGAGAGCGTGGCGGAACTCGCCGAGATCGGCCGTACCGTCGGTCTTATTATATGAGGTAAACGCTGCGTTGCCCGAGGCGTAGAGCACGTCCGGCATATCTTCGGCCAGAGTGATATTCAGGCTCCGAAGGTTGGGGTCCAACTCGAGCAGTCCGCCCGAATCCGAGTCGTGCGGGCTGTATGCGCAGAATATCAGCCCGGCGCCGTCGGCGGGCCAGTACTTTACAGTCTGCCATGTGAACCCGTAGTAGTCGCCGGTACCGTCGGCGACGGTGGCCCTTTGGTTCTGTATATCGTCGTAGGCGGTCCAGTCGTTTTGCCGGTCGTCGTAGGTGGCCGTGACCCCGATTGTGGTATTCGGGAAATCGGCCGCGGACGCCCGCGTCACTCCGACTCCGGCTTCGGGGAGGGCGCGAAAGCCGATGGCCTCCGCACCGTCAGCCGAAGCGGCCGGGACCGCTTCCTCCTGCCCTCCCGAGCAGCCGTACAGGACGGCTGCCGAGGCAAGTAGGGCGGTTGTTATATATCTTAATCTTCCGGTTGTCATAACAGGTGTCGGTTTTAGTTGATGATAACGTTACCGGTGTCGCCGTCCTCGTTCCACTCTTCGAGCGTTGCGCTGAGAAGTATCTCGGTGCGACGGAGATCGACGTTTATGTAGGTTATATAACCGGCTTTGACGTCGAGGTCCCGGTCGATAATGCCCTCGAAGGTATAGTCGTAACCCGGAACCCTGATGGTAAGCACCTGGTTGCCGTTATTAATCTTCTGAGGCATTACGATAGCCTCGTATTGGTGGCCGTCCGTTACCGTGAGGGGAGTAACGGTAGATGTACCCGAAGCGGGTGTCACGTTTGCACCCCGGAGATTGGCCGTTCCGTTGAGCTGGAAGTCGGTCAGCCTGACGGTGGCGCCTTTGAGCTGGTCGTCCGTGAAGTCGGTGCTTACGATATTGACCTGTACTCGGGCAAGAACATGTTCGAATGTGAAATTAAAGTATTCGTGCACCTGCGAGGATTTACTTTCATAGGCCATCAACAGGTCGCGGCGGTCCCAGCCGGTGGACTGGTCGGCCTCCACGTTCCATGTGAACGAGCTCAGGCCCGTAAGGTCGGTGGGTATGTAGTCGTTGTAGGGATAGTATACCGCAGCCAGGTCCAGACCGGATTGGTAGTATTTTTCCCAGTAGAGTTTCTCTCCCGACCAGGAACCGTTCAGGAAGGTATACGGTAGGGTTTCCGTATTGCTTGTCATATTGTATATATAGATGGTCTTGCCGTCGAAGAACTGATGGGTGTTTCCGAGTTCCCCGGAAATAGGTATCCCCGCGGGGACCATTTCAATAGTATCACCCTCCTCCCAATCGACTACCGTGGCGCTTATAAGTACGGCCGTTTCCCGGATATTGATATAGAGAATGGTCGTGTAACCGGCCTGGTAATGGATAGGGGTCGAAGAAGATACGGTATAGGATAGTTTACGGGCCGAGTTGGTAACCCGTGCTACCGTCGTACCCGGAGTGATTGTCTGCGGCTGGAGGAACGCAAGGGCGGATTCGTTGTTCTCACCCACTCCCTTCTGCACCTCGATATCGCCGGCGGTGGAACCGGAGGTAAACACACCCCTGTCGTAAGTACCGCCCGTAGCGTACCCGGGCAGAACGATTTCCATACCTTGAAGGTCGGCATCGCTTACCGTTCCGTCGGACGAATCGAGAACTACCGCTACCCGGGCCACGGCATGTGTCAGTTCGAAATTCACGGCGTTAGGCCTTGTAACGGTGGTGGCTCCCGAGAGCAGGTAGTCGTCGGGCATGGTCGAATTGTAGGCCGCCTGGCGAAGAATCGCCGCGTAGAACGTCTGCGAAGTCACATCGCCGAAATCTTCCCAATAGGTATTGCTCGGGGTGGTCCATTCGTCCTGGTCGTAAGTATAGGTGTTCATCAGTTCGCGCTCCGCACCGACGTAGACCGTCATCTCCTCACCCTGGTCGACGCCGTCGGTCGAACCGGCCTCGACTATAATTCTGTGTGCTTCGAGTTCGACCGTGGTGGTGGCCCAGTCGCGCACATCGACACTGACGGTAATTTCACCCTTATTCATCTTTACGATAAGGGTGGTCGCAACGCCCGGGTCGAACACGATATCCTCCTCGGCCTTAGCGTCGTAGGTAAGCCCGTCGAGCAGTATCCGGGCCGCCACGCTTCCGGCTGTGACGGTCTGGGGCTGGAATATAGCCACGGCACTAATATCGTCCGTATGGACCGTGGTGATATCGCCGGTGGTCGTTCCCTCCTGAAGGGCTGCCCCGACGAACTCGCCGCCGGTTTTATATCCCGGCAGAATAATTTCGGCATCGGCCAGTTCGGTATTGTCGAACGTTGTGGAAGATATTACCACGAGAGCCTTTGCGGCCGCGTGTGTAAGCACAAAGTCAATCCCGGTATTGCTGTAACCGGCGGTCGCATCCGAAAGGAGCACGTCCGGGAGCTGGGTGTCGTCGAGGGCAGGAGCGGCGTCCATCCGGGCGATGAAGTAGGCCGGATCGGGCATATCCTCCCAGTAGTGCACGGGCGTACCCGTATCCCACGAACCGTCGGCCTGATAGACATAGGAAGACAGGTAGTCCCACGAGGTGGCATTGTCGTAGAGGTAGAGGTCCAGTTTGTCGCCTGTAGAAACGTTGTAACTACTGCCGGCTACGGTTGAGGGCTGAACAGCCGAGACTTCATACAGCTCGCCTTCCTCCCAGTTAACTACCGTCGCGCTCACGGTTATACCTTCCTTGTTCATCGTAACGATAAGGCTCTCGGCAACTCCGGCCTCGAAGTCGAAACCGCCCGCGGGGGCTTCCACCTCGTATGTGCGGCCGTTAATGGTAATTTTCACTACCGCCCCTCCGGATGATACCGATTGGGGCTGGAGAAGCGCTACGCGCCGTGCGGTGGTAACGGTGGCGCGGGTATCGGTGGCCGGTTCGGCCGCAAGTTGTATATCTTCGCGGGTTGTTCCCGGCACGAATACCCCGTCCTCGAGGTAACCGCCCATCAGGTAATCCGGCAGAACGATGGTCGCCGAGTTGAGTTCGTCGAGTGTAAACTGGTCTTTGGATACCAGTGTTACGAACACTTTCGACACGGCGCGTTGCAGTGTGAAGTTGGCTCCCGTGTTACGCGCTACGGTCTCCACGTCCGACACAAGCCAGTCACCCGTCTGGGTACTGTTGAGCGGGTCGGCCATAACGATGGACGAGCGCATATACGCCGGGTTGTATGATATGGACTCCCAGTAGATTTCGGGGTCAGATTCCCATTTGTCCTCGCCGTAGACAAAAGAGGCCAGCGGGTTGTAATCTATATTGTCGCTGCTTATAAAGACATCCATCACGGTGCCCTCGTCAACGTTCACGCTTTCGCCCGCATCGACGCTCGCCTGCACCGAGGTATAGTAACGCTCGGGCGCGTCCTCCCACGGGGCGATTTCGGCGCTTACGGTGGCTTCTGTCTCTTTTATTCTAATATAGAAGGTATACTGGTAACCGGCCTCGAGTTCGAGGTCGTCATCCATTTTGGCGGTGTATTTGCTCCCGTCGCCGAAGGTGAAATCAAATTCGACCCCTGCGGCGGCCGCACGGGGAAGGACGATACCGTACCGTTCCGAGGAGTCGTCACGCAGCGGGAAGGTCAGTACCTTTTCGCTGTCGTTGTCGACATCCAGTTCCTCGTCCATAAGGTGGAAGTTACCGGTGGTCTTCATCCCGCGGATGGCGACCGTGGCGTCTTCGAACGACGGCAGGTCGTTATCCTCGTCGGCGGAGAGTTTGAAAATCACCTTCGAAAGACGGTGATAAAAATAGAGGTATACGTTTGGCGTCGCCTTGGAATATCTGGTCCGGTCGAGCCCGTCCGTAGACATAAGGTCGATATCGGGCAGGACATTCTGGTTCGACACGTCGACCGGTATCACCATATTCTGGTCAAGCCCGGAATAGTAGGGATAATAGGCCCGGAACGTAACATAGCTCCCGTCGGCCGGAAGGTGAACTACCATATCGGCCGATTTCGGCTCGAAGACGCCGAGGCTCTGGGCCGTGATGTAGTGGTAATTGTAAACGTCGTTGTAGAATTGGCTTCCGTCCTCGGTGAGCATCGTAAGCCCTATGGCATCGTTCTCGTCCCATTCGGCATCGTGGGCGCGGGTGTCGGCACCCGAACCTATGCCGGCATGAATGACGGCCTGTACCAGGTCGTTGTCCGATCCTCCCGCCGACGTCTCTTTGACGTCAGTCCGCGTACAGGACCAGTGGAATGCAGCCAAGGCTATCGCCAAGGCCATCCTCGTAAGATGTAATTTCATACCCTTATTGTTTAAAATATTATATCTCTATGTTATATTATGTTCTATATATATAGGGGGCGGCCTATTCGGCCTCGAGCCACGAATCCGTCCCTGAGGTCCAGTCGATTATCTCCATATCGAGTGACAGACCTATCTCCATCATCAGGCTTATAACCCACGGCTGGCCTACGTCCTGCGTGTGGAACCCGTTGAAATCGGTCGTCAGGGTGATTTCGTGTTCGACGTAAAGGTCCCCGTCGAACCCTACACGCACGGTAAATACCTGAGCGTCGTCCCCGTCGATGCCGAGCAGGGTACGTCGGCCGGTGTACCAACCGTCGTCGGCCACCGCAAAGGTGTACGGAATCTCACCGGCGGTAATGGCCACCGGCCTCGTGCGGCCGTCCACCGGCGGGAAGCCGTACACGATATCACGCGACAGGGCTATACCGTCCACGGTGCCGGTAATGGCGCTGATATGCGGCGCACCGTCACCGATGAAAGACATCCGGATAATCAGGTCGCGCGTCTGCTGGTACATGGGTACGGTAACTTCCTGGTAATCGTCCGTATTGAGCACTTCGTCCCGGACCGTACCGGCCGTAAATTCCTGTGGCTCGTCGGCTACTCCGTCCGTCGAGGAGACTGTAACGGTGGTTCCGTCGACGGTAACGTTTGTCGCCGTCTCCCAGGCGATAAAATCGTAGGTACCCGGAAGCAGTTCGATATCCCGGCCCGCTGGGGGCGACGTAATGCTGTGGTCCCCGGCGTTACCGGTGATGGAGACGTTAATCGCACCGGTATCGCTGCGGGCCGCAGAACTGACCCAGTTGAACAACAGCCTGAGACCCTGTTCGCAGTCCTCAAGGTCGGGGGACTGGTTGACGCAGGCCAGAATGCCCGCTCCCGCGCACATGGACACTAAAATCTTCGGTAGACATTTCATATATTATATCCTCTATTAAATTATCGGCGGACAGGAAGGCTCCTACGACCTCCAATCCATTATAAAAGCATAATCCCGGCCCGAACCCGGTACTGTCGCCGGGCCGTAATGCCCTTGTGAGAATACCGTTTCCGGCCCGTTTTATACGCTAATAATTTGCAATTATGATACCATAAGCCCCATATCAGAGCACAATCGGGGGTATCCCTTCGGGATATGGATCCGCTTAATATTCAGATAACAGGGTTACAGTGGGGGGCCGTCCATAGCGTACGCCGGGGAATGTGAAGGGGCCTGTTTACATTTTCGGGTGTTGGGAACCGAAACAACTGTTTCCGGAAGATATCGGGAGTTAGCGGGAGCAGTAAAAAGCTCCGGTTGCGCAGAGAATTATAAATATGGGCATAGCCCGGATGGTGACTGTGAGATTTTATAACTGCCCGGAGTTTTCGTTAAAAAAGGATGACGGAAGTTATATAGATGTTGAAAACAAGGTCAATACGTCTGCTTTGCAACGTACGGACCGCCGGGGGGCGGAGTTGCGGACGTTGGAACAAATGCGGAATGATGTAATTATATTCATTTTACAGAAATCCACAGAGCGGAATTATGGGATGTCACGGGTCGGGGTGGCGGGCACTGAAACAAATAGGGAATAGGTCACTCCCGGTGCGGGATTATAGGATATTGACGGAGGGGAGTGTATATATGCCGGGGCGCAAGTGGGCTTTTCCGGAACTGGGCTCCGATATGAGGGGCGTGGTGCGGGTTGGTAAAGGAGCGGAGCGCTAATACAAGCCGCCGCGCAAGTTGGTTTTCAGGAATTGGGCTCCGTCATGAGGGAGATGGAT
>JAJBVT010000048.1:55235-68810 GCA_020859685.1 Rikenellaceae bacterium | reverse complement strand
CCGTGGAGGGGGCGACCTGAAACCTGAAATAACAAATAAACTTCACCTTATGAAAAGTTATAAAACGCGAGACATCAAGAATGTCGTTCTGCTCGGGGCGCCGGGCTCCGGGAAAACTACCCTTGCAGAGGCTATGGCTTTTGAGGGTAAGGTCATCGACCGCAGGGGTAGTATAGAGAACGACAGTACCCTCTCGGACAATACGGAGCTGGAACACCAGTACAAACGCTCTATATATCCGACAATCCTTTTCACCGAATTTAAGGATAAGAAACTCAATATTATAGATACTCCCGGGTCGGACGACTTCTGCGGAGGGCTGTTCTCCGCCTTTAAAGTCGCCGATGTGGGCCTGATGCTTTTCAATGCACAGAACGGGTTCGAGGCCGGTACGGAAATACAGGCGCGCTACGCCCGCCAGATGGGTAAACCCATTATCGCCGTGGTGAGCCAACTCGACCATGAGAAGGCCAACTGGGAAGCCACCATCGACTCTCTCAATAGCAGTTCCCGTGTCAAACCTGTAATAGTGCAGTATCCGCTGGAGACTGGGCCGGGTTTCAACGCCTTCGTCGATGTTCTGATGATGAAGATGTATAAATTCACCGACGAGAACGGCACACGTGAGGAGCTCGATATCCCGGAGACGGAGATGGAGCGGGCTCAGGAGCTAAATAATATACTCCTCGAGGCGGCCGCTGAGAACGACGAAGGCCTTATGGAACTTTACTTCGAAAAAGGTACCCTCACTCAGGACGAGATGCGCAGCGGTCTCAAGATTGGCCTTGCCAAGCGGGATCTGATGCCTGTTTTCTGCACTTCGGGGAAGAAAGATATAGGCACCAAGCGTCTTATGGAGTTTGTAATCAACGTAGCCCCCGGTCCGGTGGAGGCTCCGAACTTCACGACGGTGGACGGTCAGGAGATAGAGGCGGAGGAGAACGGATCTCCGGTGCTGTTCGTTTTCAAGAGCACCGTGGAGCAGCATATCGGCGAAATCAGCTATTTCCGCCTTATACGCGGTAAGATAACCGAAGGCATGGAGATGATAAACGCCCGCACGGGTAATAAGGAGAAGATTGCGCAGATTTTCGCCGTGGCAGGTAAGAACAGGGTGAAGGTAACCGAGATGTTCGCAGGCGACATCGGCTGTACCGTGAAACTGAAGGGCACCAAGACCAACGACACCCTGTGCGGTGCGGGCAATCTGGTGGAGATTACCCCTATGGTCTTCCCGGACCCGCGTTACCGTGCGGCAATCAGGGCGGTCAACTCGAGCGACGACGAGAAACTGGGCGAAATGCTAAACAAGCTCGCCTTCGAGGACCCGACCATTCTCGTAGAGTACTCCAAGGAGCTTAAACAGACCATAGTACAGGGTCAGGGAGAACACCACCTCAACATTATGAAGTGGACCCTCGCCAACAACTATAAGATAGACGTGGAGTTCTTTGCGCCGCGCATATCCTATCGTGAGACCATCACCAAGGTGGCCGGTGCCGATTACCGACACAAGAAACAGTCGGGCGGTGCCGGGCAGTTCGGCGAGGTGCACCTCGTTATCGAGCCGTACTACGAGGGAATCGCCGAGCCGACTAAATATAAGATTGGCGGAAAGGAGATTACGGTAAATATAAAGAACAAGGAGGAGATAAACCTCGATTGGGGCGGTAAACTGGTGTTTTACAGCTCCATTGTCGGAGGTGCTATCGATGCCCGGTTCCTGCCTGCCATCCTGAAAGGTATTATGGAGAAGATGGAGGAGGGCCCGTTGACCGGTTCCTATGCCCGCGATATACGTGTGGTCGTTTACGACGGTAAGATGCACCCGGTGGACTCGAACGAAATTTCGTTCAAACTCGCCGGCCGGAACGCCTTCAAAGAGGCTTTCCGCAACGCCGGCCCGAAGATTATGGAACCGATATACACGGTAGAAGTCCTCGTACCTTCGGACAAGATGGGTGATGTAATGAGCGATATGCAGAACCGCCGGGCAATGATAGAGGGTATGACCTCCGACGCCGGGTTCGACCGCCTGACCGCCCGGGTCCCGCTGTCGGAGATGTACCGTTATTCGACCACTCTCAGTTCGCTGACCAGCGGCCGCGCGACCTACTCGATGAAGTTCGCATCCTACGAACAGGTTCCGGCCGACGTGCAGGATAAGCTCCTCAAAGCCTACGCAGACGAGGATAAGGACGAATAGACCGGTCCGTTTTCTGGGTGCGGTGTGTGTGATTACAATTTGCACACACCGCACTTTTTTTTCTGTGTGTACACACACTATTGATACGGAAATGAACTCCGATTGATTTAACAGAGCACCTGCTGCCAAGGCCGGGAAATGCGGCCTGCCGGGCAAAAAAGAATCTCCGTGTTTATTCTCTTGTTCAAAGTGTATAGGTCGGACTTTTCGGCCCCGGCCATGGAATACCGACTATCTTTCATAAGATTTATAGATATGCAAAGAGTAAAAAGAATAGCGTTGTGCCTGCTTGCCGCCCTGATGGTGGCGTTAGTCCTGCTGTTAATCCTTCCGCAGACTTATCATCTTCGCCGGGCGATTATACATACCTATCCGAAAATAGACCAGTACCCGATTTTCGAAAACCGCGTTGTCGCCGCCGGAGACCCCCGTCCGTGGCCCGTGGCTCACGACTATGGACGCTATGAAATCGACCCGGAGTTAGCCGGAAGGTTCGCCGAACTGGAGACCGTCGCGTTCGTAGTCGTCCGTCAGGACTCCCTGCTGTTCGAACAGTATTGGGACGGTTACGGCCCCGCGTCGCGAAGCAATTCGTTTTCGATGGCAAAAAGTATCGTTTCGCTTCTGGTCGGCATTGCCATCGAAGAGGGGTACATACTTGGCCTTGACCAGCCGGTATCGGATTTCCTGACCGGGTTCGGCGACTATGACGGCCAGCCGCTTACCATCGAACACCTCCTGACGATGAGCGCCGGGATAAGGTGGGACGAGGGGTATTCCGGACTTTTCTCCCCGACCACCGAGGCCTATTACGGCCGTGACCTGCCGGGACTGGTGGGCCGTATACGTCAGGATTCTCGGCCGGGCGAACGGTTTTACTACCAGAGCGGTGTTACACAAATGCTCGGGCTTATATTGGAGAAGGCAACAGGCCGGACCATCAGCGAGTACGCTTCCGAAAAATTGTGGACTCCTATGGGAGCGGAGCACGATGCGCTATGGAGCCTCGACCGTGCGAACGGTACGGAAAAAGCCTACTGTTGTTTCAACTCCAACGCGCGGGACTTCGCCCGGTTCGGCAGGCTGATGCTCGGCCGCGGCGAGTGGGACGGCCGCTTCCTCGTTCCGTCGTGGTATATGGATAAAGCGCTGAACCCCGCCGCATGGCTCCTCTCGGAAGACGGTGAGGTGCCCAACATGCAATACGGCTATCAGTTTTGGATTCTCCAACGCGACGGGGTCAGGATACCCTATATGCGGGGTATCCTCGGGCAATACGTTTTCGCCCTGCCTGAGCACGATGCGGTGGTTGTCCGGCTGGGCCGCAGGCGGAGCGAAGTCCGCACCTCGCAGAACTATCCCGACGATATCGACACATGGCTCGACGCGGGGATGGCGATTCTCGGCCGGTAAATTACCGCAATCCGGTTGCGGAACAGCATTCAGTATTTAGTCAGGATACCGGAAACGGGTTTATTTTAACCCTTCGGTACCAGATTCCGGCAAAAGGTTTTAGAAACGGTTCCATCTGAAAGTAATTATACCGATAGTGATTATTCACCCCTTTAAATTACAGGTTTATGGAGAACAACAAAGAAGGCAAGGCAGATGTTTGTACCATCACAATGGTTTTGGTGTACCATGATGCATTCCCTCCCGGTTCCGCGCTTAACGTTCGCCTGAACGGCACGGAAGAGTTCGAGATTGAGAAAGGCGAACTGCTTGGCCCTTGGACCGTCGTACGTGAAGTTCCGCTCGGTAGTAATGCTACAATGGATTTCTATTGCACCCTTACCGAGGATCCGGATTACGGTTTTCTGCTCTTTATCAACAACGAGCGTGTGGCCATACTCCATGAGCGGGATAACCCGCATTTTATATACAATGTGGATACGTCGAAGCCGACGGCCGTGGTGAACTTCTCTTTCTCTTACGAGCAGGTTAAACCCTAAACAGTTGGAATTTGTGAGAATGCCCTCGGACTCCGGGGGCATTATTCATTTATCCGGTCGGGAAATCCCAGCGAAATTGTATTTTTGCGTAAAAGTAATTATTTATGGGTTACCGGGAGGAAAAACAGCGCCAGCTCGATTTGCGCTATATCCGTATGGCGCGGATATGGGCCGAAAATTCTTACTGTGTCCGCCGTAAGGTTGGCGCTCTGATAGTGAAGGATAAGATGATAATATCGGACGGGTATAACGGTACTCCGTCCGGTTTCGAGAACATCTGTGAGGATATGGAGGGGAAGACCAAACCCTACGTACTCCATGCCGAAGCCAATGCCATAACCAAAGTGGCCAAGAGCGCCAACAGCAGCGAAGGCGCTACACTCTATATTACGGCAATGCCCTGTATAGAATGTTCAAAACTTATTATTCAGGCAGGTATTATACGAGTGGTCTATTGCGATACGTACCATTCGCGGGAAGGTCTGGAATTGCTTCAGCGCATAGGTATCGAAACCGTTCAGATAGACGATAACGAGTGTAAATAGTGGCCGGAACCTTTCCGGGACGGGAGGTCAAATCACATCCTTTTCACCGAAGATATTGAAGCGCGAAAGTACCCGGTTCTTCCGGCTCAGCATAAGGCTGTTCAGAAGCAGCAAGACTAAAGCAGCAATTATGAAGTAGGGATATTTCTCATCGTACTCGTCGAACACCTGTACATTGAAACGGGACTTTTCGGTCTCGTTTATCTTCTCGATTATCTCGTTCAGGCCTACGCTCCGCTGGGTGGCGAGGATATACGAACCGCCGGTGGAAAGCGCTATTTCACTGAGCATTTTTTCATTCAGTTTGGTCAGGACCATATTTCCTTCGTTATCCGTAAGGAAATCACCGCCCATATATATAGGTGCGCCTTCCGGAGTACCGATTCCTATTGCATATATTTTTATGCCCTGTGCCGCCGCCGCGGCCGCCGCGGCCAAAGCGTCGTCCTCATGGTTCTCCCCGTCGGAGACGAGGATAATTACACGGCTTCCGTCGCTTTGGGATGAAAATGAACTGGCTGCCAGTTCGATAGCCGCGCCGATAGCCGTACCCTGCCGTGATACCATGTTGGTGGATACCTGCCGGATGAAATTCCGGGCAGCCACGTAGTCGGTCGTCAGGGGTAACTGCATGTATGCGTCCCCGGCGAAGACGACAAGACCCACCCGGTCGTCCTCGAGCGATTCGAGTAGGCGGGTAATCGCGAATTTTGTCCGCTCCAGCCTATTGGGTTCGAAATCCTGCGCGAGCATACTGTTCGATACGTCCACCACGAACATTATCTCGATGCCTTCTGCGGTGGACTCCTTAAGTTTGGACCCGAATTGCGGCCGCGCCAGTGCGACGATTATAAGTGTTACGGCGCAGATAAAAAGGATGAACTTATTCCGAATTCTCTGCGGTGAAGAGTCCGGGATAAGGCTCTTCAGGGTATCCAGTTGCCCGAACCGTTCGAGCCTGCGCCGACGGGCCCTCACCGACAGGAAAAAGGTACCAACCATTGCCGGGACGAGCAACAGCAGGTAGAGCATATTTGGTGTTCCGAACCTGAACATCTATTTATATTTTTCAGGGTTTGCGGATAGAAAACCCCGGTAAAGTCATGGTATCCGTCTCAATAGTACCCTCGCCACGATAAACTCCAGCAAAAGGAACCCGAGTGCGAGCAGAACATAGACGGTGTATTTTTCATGGTACAATGTGTAGTCGCTCGTCTCTATCGTGCTGGTTTCAAGAGTATTTATCGTGTTATATACCTCTTCGAGCGAGTAGTTGTCCGTGGCGCGGAAATATTTTCCGCCGGTCATTTCCGCTATTTCGGTGAGCATATCCTCGTCCAGTTCCACCCTCTCCGGTACGAATATAACCTCGCCCCACATATTGTATCGCGGACTGGGTGCCATCCCGTTGGTACCGATTCCGACCGTATAGACCTTGATACCGAGCGTGCGGGCGATTTCACCTGCCGTTATCGGGGTTATCTGACCGCGGTTGTTAACCCCGTCCGTCAGCAGGATTATGACCTTGCTTTTGGCGTTGCTCTCACGAAGGCGGTTGATTGCCGTTGCCAGGCCGCTGCCGATAGCAGTGCCGTCCTCCACCATCCCTTCGCGCACTTGCGATATGAGGTTGAGCAGGGTCCTTTTGTCCGTGGTCAGCGGACACTGCGTGAACGCTTCCCCGGCGAAGACGACGATACCGATACGGTCGTTGGTTCGGTCCACGATGAACTTTGCCGCCGTTTCCCGCGCGGCCGTGATGCGGTCCGGCCTGAAATCGCGCGCGAGCATACTGCCCGAGACGTCGACGGTCAGCATGATGTCGATACCCTCGGTAGTTGAATTACTGCCGTATTCCGAGGTCTGCGGCCGGGCGAGAGCAACAATGAGCAGCCCGTAAGCCATGCACCGGAAAACGAACGGCAGATGACGCATGTAGTAGCGGAAACTCTTCCCGGCCCCCTCCACTCCTGCCACGGTCGATACCTGAATGGCGGCCCCGCCCTGAAGCGTCCGGTAGACGTAATAAGCCACCACCGGCAGAAGCAACAGCAGCAGCCACAGCACCCACGGATTTGCAAACCTTGTAATATCGAACGCCATTACTCTCTTTTTTCCAATCTTTTCCTCGGGCTATTTCTCTCCCCGGTTACCCTGCTCTCCGGTTCATTAACTCGCCGTATCCTTTTGTCCCAGAATTACCTGCTGACAGCCTCCATCCGATTCGTTGGGAATGACATTAAATCAGGACACGTTCGTTAATCCATCCGGTGGCCTCACCCCGGTCTTGGAGGAAATTTCATGCTTCCGGTATCCGGGCGGCCGGAAGCCTCTGTTTATACGGTCGGCAGCTTTGATTCAGGTGCCCGGACCAGACTACCAGTTCTTCTCCGAACGCTGGACGGTCCTCGCCTTTTTCTCCTCCATCTTCTCCCGGGTGCGGTCCTCATTATTCTGCATCGCTTCCAGCAGGGCTTCGGCTTCGTTCCGGGTCATACCCGGATGGCGGTTCCCCTGCCCGTTGCGGGGGTTGTCCTGACCCTCTCCGTCGTTTTCTCCATCGCCGGGGTCATTATCACCCCCTCCTCCATCGTTCTGGTTGTCGTTACCTTCCCCTCCGCCACCGTCCGGGTTGTCGTCGTTTCCGCCGCCGCCACCGCCACCACCGTCGTTATTCTCGTCGTCTTTCTCGAGCATTTTCTTGACGTAGGCATAGTTGAATTTGGCCTCCTCGTTCCCCGGTGCTATTCTCAGAGCTTCCTTATAGTGCTCGAGGGCCTCCTCCAATTTCCTCTGCTGGAACATTGCGTTACCGGCGTTGAAATGGGTGTCGAACAGGTTACCTTCCGAAGTATCCACTTTCGAGAGCCGCGAAAATACCCCTTCGGCATCTTCCCATCTCCCCTGTTTATAGAGGGAATTGCCGAGGTTGTATCCGGCTTCGAACGATTCGGGATTTTGCTCCAATGCCCGTCGGTAGTCAGTCTCGCTCTCTTCGTAACGCGCCCGCTCGTAATTGCGGTTACCTTCCCGGATATTCCGACGCTCGGGATACTTCTGGGCTCGGACTTCCCCCACGGCGGCAGACGCCACCGTGACGGTTACTAAAATATAGATCCACAACCTCGGTCTCATAACACTATCCCCTCTTCCGTTTCCGGGTTCTCAATCTCCGTGGGTTTGGTCTCCTCGACAAAGTAATATGCGTAGGTAAACATGTTTTCGTTCTGTTCGGCTTCGGGAACGAACTTGGCGAATTTTACAAGGTCGGCCGTTCGGAGTATTTCCCCGAGGTCACGGTATCCCTTTTCGGGAAGTTCGCGGTCCGACAGTGCGACGAGTATCTCGTCACTGGTCATTTCCATTGCCCCGATATGCCAGCGGTCCTCCATATATTGGCGGAGAATGTCGGTTATGCCGGTATAGTATTGCTTATGGCGGTTGTTCTGCCACAACTTCTGGTTGTGGAGCGATTCGAGTGCCTTTATGGCAACCACATGTGGCGGGTCCACGACTTTGGGCTTACCGAACATGGTAAGGTTACGCCTGCGGGTGAACCAGTACCACAGCCCGGCCGCAATTACGGCCAACCCCAACAGGCACCACAACAGGTATCCCCCGTATTCACCGAACACCATCGGAGTGTCCATGACGCCTCTTATATCGTGGATGGTCTGGGTGAGGGTATCTATCTGGTAAGTGCCCACCATAAGTACCAGCGAGTCCACCGACCAGATTGTGTCCGCTATATTCTTATCGAGGTAGAAGGCGGGCATCCAGCCGAGGTCGAGGTACCCCTCGTCGAATACCTGAAATGTTATGTCCTTACGCAGTTTCACCTGCCTGCCGTCCTGCCGGACCGTGTCGAGTTCTGTCTGGGATACCAGTTCGATCGGCTGTCCCTCGAGCATCTCCCGGTTGATTTCGCCCAGAGCCACGATTTGGAGAATATCCTTGGTTATCTCTACCCGGAGAGTAACGGTGTCGCCTATACCGACACTGTCGGTAATGAAATAGGCCTCCAGCAGCGGGTCACCCTCACGGCGCGGTTTGCGGTTGGGATTCCTGCCGTCGATAAATCCCGCCCCTTCCGGGACCGCCTGCCCCGACGGCTGCGCGGAAACTTCCGTGTGGCACGGTATCACTGCCCACGACAGGAAGAACAACCCCACCAGATATTTCAGCACTTTCCCGCGTCCCATTACCTCTTTTTGAAAAGTTTTATAAGAGATTTTACATAATCCTCGCCCGTAGCGATGCTTACGTTATCCACCCTGCACCGTTTGAGGGTACGGTCGATGATTCCGCTCTGCTCCTCCCACTTTTCGGCATACCGTTCCCGCACCCTGCGTGACGAGGTATCGACCCAGACTTTTTTGCCCGTCTCGGCGTCCTTGAGTTCGACGATACCCACATCGGGCAGTTCTGTCTCCCTGCGGTCGTAGACCCTGATGCCTGCTATGTCGTGTTTCCGGGTAGCTATTTTCAGGGCGTCTTCGTATGCCGTGCCGTCCTCCCTGAGGTCCATAAAGTCCGACAGGATGAACATGATGCACCGCTTCTTTATCATGTTTGTTATATGACGCAGCGGCTCGGAGAGCGAAGTGGCCGTATGTTCGGGTGTGAACTCTATCAGCTCACGGATAATCATAAGTATGTGAGCGCGCCCCTTCTTGGGCGGAATGAACTTCTCTACCCGGTCGCTGAAGAAAAGGCAGCCCACCTTGTCGTTGTTCTCCGAGGCGGAGAATGCGAGGACGGCCGCAATTTCGGTTATCATGTTCTTTTTCAGCTTGTCAGTGGTCCCGAACATTCGCGAGCCGCTGACGTCCACCATCAGCATCATGGTCAGCTCGCGTTCTTCTTCGTATGTCTTAATGTAGGGCGACCGGTTCCGCGCGGTTACGTTCCAGTCGATATCCCTCACATCGTCGCCGTAACGGTACTCCCTCACTTCACTGAACGCCATACCCCTCCCCTTGAAAGCACTGTGGTACCTTCCGGCGAAGATATCGTTACTCAGCCCGCGGGTCTTTATCTCTATTTTGCAGACCTGTTTAAGTATGTCGTTACTGTTCTCCATTTTTTAATTGCCGCCCAGGCCGGGTTTGAACAGATTAAGCGGGCTGTATTCCACTATCCGGCCGTCTACCAACTCGTACAGCCTGTCGGATACTTGGAACCTGTATACCTCTTCGCGGGCTGTGTAAAAGTTTAATTTCCGGATGAGTTCCGCCATTCCCGCCCGGCTCCTTCGGTCGGCGAAAAGCAGGGTCGGGGTGGTAGGCACCGCAAATACGAGGTGTTCATTGTCCACCGGTAAGTCCTCCCAAAACCCGGGCGTAAGCAACATGCTCGCACCCAGCAGCGCGTCGCCCTGTATGTAATAATAGGTGCTGTCTCCCTCGGTGTAATAATTTTGGTTCTCTGACAATCTTTTGATGTTGTTCTCGGCCCACCGGTACATCTGATCCGGTTCCATCTCCAACCGTTTGGCCGCATCCTGATAAACTAGTGATATTTTATAATCTTTGTAGTAGACGATGGCGAGGTATAATCCAGGCGCATATTCGGTTACCAAAAAATGGTCGAATACCGTACCCTCCTCTTCATCCTGGACTGCCATCTGCTCGATATAATCGAACCGGAGGAATACGGGTACGAGATACTGCTTATCGAGGGGGCGGGGCTCGACAGAGGATATGTCGAAATCCAGCAACTCCTGAACCAGCCCCGCCAGTATCTTCTCCAGCCTGCGCGGTGTGTCAAGATATGCCTCATACTCCTCTTCAATCTCCGCAATACCGGCAAAATCGTTCCAGTCGAATTTCACCGAGAGAGAGTCGATGTCTGTAATCTCCAAATCGGTCAGATTACCGGCCAGGGTCTTCGCCGCCAGGTCCGTAAACTCGTTTGCAGACAGCAGTGGTTTCCGGGCCGTACACCCTGTGAGGATGCCGGCTGCCAGCAGTACTGTCAGGGTTCGTGTGAACCCCATGGTTGAGAACACCATAATTTAAGGTACTTCGACGTTGTTGAGGATTTCGGTGATTATCTCTTCCGAGGTGACGTTCTCCGCTTCGGCTTCATAGGTAAGTCCGATGCGGTGGCGCAACACGTCGTGGCAGACCGCCCTTACGTCCTCGGGTATTACATAGCCCCTGCGTTTGATAAACGCGTAGCTCTTGGCCGCCCGGGCCAGCGATATGCTCGCACGGGGCGACCCCCCGTAACTTATCATCGCCGCCAGTTTCTGGAGGTTGTATTCCGACGGTTCGCGGGTCGCGAAGATTATATCTATGATGTATTTCTCGATTTTCTCGTCCATATAGACGTCGTTCACCACCCCGCGGGCCTTCACGATATCGTCCGGAGCGATTACCTTATTGGGTTTCGGGAACCCGGCTCCGTCGAGGTTGAGCCGCACGATACTGCGTTCCTCCTGCTTTTTGGGGTAGGTGATTTTGGCCTTCAGCATAAAACGGTCCACCTGAGCTTCGGGAAGCGGGTAGGTCCCCTCCTGCTCCAGCGGGTTCTGGGTCGCCAACACCAGGAACGGTTCGGGAAGCGGATAGGTCTGGTCGCCGATGGTGACCTGCCGCTCCTGCATCGACTCGAGCAGGGCGCTCTGTACCTTCGCCGGAGAACGGTTGATTTCGTCCGCCAGAATGAAATTGGCGAATACGGGTCCTTTCTTTACCGTAAATTCTTCGTTCCGCTGTGAGTAGATAAGCGTACCGATAAGGTCTGCGGGCAGCAGGTCCGGGGTGAACTGTATTCGGCTGAACTTTGCGTCGACCGCCTGCGCGAGGGTCGTAATTGCAAGTGTTTTGGCAAGCCCAGGGACACCTTCCAGCAGGATGTGTCCGTTGGAGAGCAGACCGATAAGCAGCGTGTCTATAAGGTGCTTCTGGCCGACGATAACCTTACCCATTTCCACGTTCAGCGTATCTACGAATACGCTCTCCCGTTCTATGCGTTCGTTGAGTTCCTTGATATTGATAACTTCACTCATAAGTTTAGTGTAATAGTTGGGGGGCGGCGCCGGAAAAATCACACTCGGGGTGCTGACATACCTTCCGGCCTTGGTACAACGTACCCGATGCAAATTTATTATAAAAACTTTAAATTTTTTATAAATGAGATATATGGGGTTATAATTGCCCCGTCTGGTCCCGGACGGGGCGGTTACTTCCCGGTGTGGATTGCGGGGAGGTTGCGCCCGCCTATCCTGCTGCGTTCGAGCATGCCCAATTCGGACAGGTATCGCTCTATATCGCCGCGCAGCTTACCGTAGAGCGGACACTCTTTGTAGGATTCGTTATCGAGCAGTACGTCGCGGACATTACGTAGAGCATTGTTGTAATTGCTTATTTCGTTCCGCAGGGCCGTACCGGTCTTGGTGGAGGCCGAGATTCGCAGGTTGCTCATCTGCTTCAGCACGTCGCACACCGCATTGAGCATTATAATCACCACGTTGTCCATTAGGGTATGGCCCTGCATGTATAGGTATGTGGTCTCTGGCGTAACACCCTTTCGTGCAAGTGACCGGCCGAACCCGTCGAGGTCGTTCTGCCATCCCGGATAGGCCTTTTCCAGCGCCCTGAGCCGCTTGTCGACCTGCCGCTCCAGCCAATAGAGCGTATTGCCGCCGTTGGCGTCCACCTCTAAGTAGTTGAGCTTGACGGTGGCGCGGAACTCCAGCAGGGTAAATAACTTCTCGTTTTTTAGCTGCGCGGAATAGGCATACCAAAGAAACAGCGGGTAGATAATCCGGGAATATTCGGCGAGGAACCTTTCGAAGTCGAATATGCGGGTGTCGTTCTTTGTGGCCTTCACGCATACGTTGTGCAACGAGGGAGCGTAGCATAGATAATTCTCGGTGGCGTAGGCGTAGGTATGGAACATGTAGTCGGTGCAGGTCACCAGACTGCTCTGCCCGGTCAGGTCGCCGAACAGGTAGTCGAAATCGCTGTCCACGCACAGGAGCCTCTCGGGGGAACACTCCCCGTGCATTCCCAGTATTACTTTCTTGCCTTTTGCAAGGTCGGCACGGGGCGGTACGTTTATCTCGAATGTAATGCGTGAAGTCTCGTACTCGTCGAATATACCGCGCCAGAAGGAGACGTCCTCGTAACCCTCTACGAAAACCTCCACCAGCATTTTGCCGGGGTCGCGCGGGAGGCGTGCGGGCATCTGTCTGCGGTTCTGCTCCCGGAACCGTTCGAGTCCGTCCTTTCCTTTGGCGGGGTGGCCGTTGGACGTGTGGCGGTGGGAAGCATGGCCGCCTGCCTCACGCAGGCCGTCCATGTCGGCAGGGGCACGCCGTCCGTCGTCGGAACCGGTGGCAGCCGCCCCATTGCCGGAGTCGGCGGTACGCACCTCCGGCTCCTTATGGCGCTGTGCCTTGGTGCCGGTTTTACGGCGGTAGTACCTCCTGCTATTACTCATTCGGTTAGGTATTCACTCACGGATTATGGTTCCAAATTTATAAATTTTTTCCGGGTCCCTGCCCGCGCGGGACGATAATACCCGCAAACGAACAAATTTGCAGGAAGATATGACATCTCTCCGGTTTGAACGGAACTGTATGTCGGTCGGGAAAAATCTCCTATATTTGCATAATGTAGGATGCGCCTCGGAAGAGTTCAAACAAGTTTGGCTCTGCCCACGGCTTTTATTACACCTACCTGTCCTCTTGTAAGATTATGAGCGAAAACGATTGGAAATCCCGTCTGGGCGTCGTCTTTTCCACCGACCCCGATTTCAGTTACGATACGTCTCGAAATGGGCGGGAGGAGACCCCGCCCGCCGGTGGGCAGGACCTGCGCGTGTGGCTGGATCGACGGAAGGGGAATAAAAAGGCCACTAT